>CALALM010000059.1 GCA_937925565.1 uncultured Centipeda sp. | reverse complement strand
ATCTGATTCACTCGTACCAATACCAGCGACCCTTGAAAGCCGTGTCGGCGTGTAGAGGTTCTTGAAATAATGCGCTTCATCCACACAGAGCCGATCAACGCCGAGTTCCTCGAAGTCGATCACACCCTCCCTGTTCTTTTCTCCTTCCTGCTGCAATTTCTCCAACTTCGCCTCGAGACTCTTCTTCTTTTTCTCAAGCTGACGGACACTGTGCGGCTTGTCCCCTGACCGAATGACAGTCTCGCTTTCAAGGGCTTCGCGTATCCGCTCGATCTCGGACGCATAGAGCGCCTCCTGCCGCTCCTGTGAGACCTTGATCCGCTTGAACTGCTCGTAGCTCATCACGACGGCGTCCCAGTTCTGCGTTGCAACGCGCGCAATGAACTCCCGCCGGTTTTGCTTTTCAAAGTCCTTCTTTGTCGCAACGAGGATTTTCGCTTGTGGATAGAGACGCTGAAACTCCTCGCCTGTCTGCTCCGTCAGATGTCCCGGAACGATCATAAGAGCCTTGTGCGAGATGCCGAGCCGCTTCGCCTCCATGATGGACGCCACCATCTCGAAGGTCTTGCCCGCACCGACACAGTGCGCGAAAAGCGTGCTGCCGCCGTAAAGGCTGTGCGCCACGGCGTCCTTCTGGTGCGCGTTGAGGGAAATAGAGTTCGACATCCCTGGAAAATGCAGATGGGCACCGCTGTACTCACGCGGACGGATATTGTTGAAATTGCGGTTGTAGTAGTCGGTGATGAACTGTACGCGCCGCGCGTCTTGGATGAGCCACTCCTGAAACGCATCCTTGATCTCCTGCTGCTTCATCTGCGCTGCGATGGTCTTTTCGCGATCCACGATCTTCTTTTTATCATCGTCTGTTGGGACATAGACGACAGGCGTCCGAAAGTTGAGTGCCCCGCTCAGAAGCTCATAGGCATCCTTTTCCTTCGTCCCCCAGCGCATTGTTGCAGGGTTGCGGCGCGCGTCTGCGGGATGCTTCACCTGCCATTCGCCCGTCTCGGGGGAATATGCGACCGCAGCAGACCACTCCGGCTGGAATTTCTCCTCGATGAACTGCTCGATATAGCGTGTGGGCAGCCATGACACGCCGAGTCCGCAGGAAATGTCGCCGATCTCCAAATCCTTCGGCTTGACCTCCTCGAGTGCGGCGTAGTTTTTCTGCACGCGGAAAAGCTGCGCTTCGAGCGCAGTGCGCGCTTCCGGCGACGCCTCCGCGCCGCTCCCTTCTGCAAGCTCTTTTTCGATGGCAGCGCGCCTTTTTTCGAGGGCTTCCATCTTTCCACGAATATCCCCGGAGAGATAGGCGTCCGCTTGCACATAGCCCTCTGTCTCATCGTAGAAAATCTGCTTGAATTCGAGTTCGCTGATGAGGTCGCTTGCGGGCTTTCCCGTAAGTTCCGCCATATAGGAGAGATCAACGCCGCCCTTTTGCTGCATGGAGATCGTCAGGGCATCGGCTGCACTCTCCGCCTCGGTCGGGACGCGCTGCGGGACAATGGTACGCTCGGTGAAAATATCTGCCTTGCGGATAAAATTCTTCTTGCTGTCATAGATTTCATAGGCGGCAATGAAGTTGCTGCCGGGATCGACGCCGAAGAGCTTCTTGAGCGTCTTATCCTGCACAATGCGCCCATAGCGGTGCACATGATCCTCATAACGCTCCGTGAGCTTCTTTTGGAGCGCGTAGAGTTCTTCATTGGAACACTCCTCCTGCTGCGCGTTCAGGAGTGCATGACCCGCATCGCGCAGATGGACGGCAGAGATCACGCGCGCCCGATCCTTATCGGACATCTCAGGCACACGGCGCGCGCCCTCCGTATCCACAAAACAAAGTGCCCCGTCCTCTACATAGAATCCCATAGAGGCGCGCTCTCTTTGCTGCTCCTGCACGGGAATGGGCAGCGTCTCGTGTGTGGGCGTATAGATACCGGTCGAAAGCGCCGTCAGACGCTCTCTGATCGCAGCACCAAGATTCTGCCCCTCGGGCGCAAGAACGGTCTGCTCGCGCCCGTATGCCCCCGACCGTGTTGCAAACTCGCCCAGAACCTGCTCCGGGTTGTGATAAAAATATTTGTTGATATTCTCCCCTGCTGCCCGCTGATAGAGAACGCCGTCCCAGTCCACGGCGGCAAGGGCATCCTGCTGCTCCTCGCCGGGCGAACGCGCAGGATCTTTTTTCCGAAAGACGAGCAGATCGGAGATCACGCGCGTACCCGCAGCGGAAAACGCCGTCTCCGGCAGCCGCAGCGCCGTCACAAGGCGCGCCTTGTCCGCGAGCATCGAGCGCACGCGCTCCTTGCCCTTGTCCATCGTCCCCTTCGAGGTGATTGCGACCACAAGACCGCCGGGGCGTACCTCGTCGATCATCTTGTTCAGAAAGTAGTCATGGATACGCAGCCGCTCGCCCAGATACTTCGGATCGCCCGTGATGATCTCATCGCCAAACGGCACGTTGCTGATGGCAAGATCGAACGACCCGTCGGCAAAGCGTGTCCGTTCAAAGCCCTGCTGCGAGATTTCTGCGTCAGGATGTGCAAGCCGTGCAATGCGGGCAGAGAGCGCATCGACCTCCACGCCGAACAGGCGGCTCTCATTTCGCATTTCCTCCGGCATCGCGTCAAAGAAACGCCCCGCGCCGCACGACGGCTCCAGCACATTCCCCCCGGTAAAGCCGATATGGGCAAGCCCCTCATAGATTCCCGCAATGACCTCGGGAGGCGTGTAGTGCGCGTTTAGGGTAGACGCACGCGCAGATGAAAATTCCGCCTCCGTCAGATGTCTGCGCAGCGCGTCATACTCCTTCGACCACGCCTTATTTGCAGGGTCGAACGCCTCGGGAATCCCGCCAAAACCGCTGTAGCTGCGCAAAAGGCGCAGCTCCTCGCTCGTCGGCGGGACTTCGCGCTCCTCCAGCGCTTTCATCACGCGGATTGCCGCAAGATTGCGCGCAAAGACCGCCCGCTTGCCGCTCGTTGAGGACATATCTGCCGCGTAGTCGATGGCAGACAGATCGACCGGAGCTAGTTCTGTTCCTCCTCTTCCTCCTCCCTGTATGGATTCCCCCACATCTCGTTTGCGATCCGCTCGCTCTCCTCCTCGTTCGCCCTCTTCAGTATCTCGTCGAATCCGCCCCACGGATGGAGATACGCCTCCATCATCAGGCGATCCCGTGCCTCCCATGGATCGTTTGCGTCGAGGTCTCCCCAGAACGTCAGGTACACCGTCAGCTGGTCGATGAGTTTCCTCAGTGTCTCCGTCGGCTGCTCCTCCCATAGGCGCAGCGGAATCTGCGTCATCTCCGGAAAGACCACGGGAAATACCTGCTCCTCCTCCTGATGATAGAACGCCTTCGACAGTTCGCTCTCCTTCATCTCCAGACGTGCGTCCCAGAGTGCCGTCTGTGCCGCTTCCTTCGCTGCTGCGCTCTCCTGCGGATTCTTCAGCGTCTCCCAAAGACGGATGTGTTCTTCCAGCGGGATCATGTTCTTTTGCATGGTTTCTTGCCTCCTCACGAATGTGCCGCGCAACGGGATTCAGAAGCTCCTGTGCAATCGCCCGAATCTCCGTAAGCGTCTTTTCTGCGTCTACATCGTTATATTCGGTGAGGATGAGGGGAAGTCCTACCACATCCTCCGCATCGAAACCAAGACGCGAGAGTGTGACGTATGCAGCGCCGAGCGCGACGATCTCACGCTCCTTCGCGTCTATGCGGCTTTCTGCCAGCGTGCGGCAGGCGTCCACCACCGCTGCTGCCGTTTCCTTGCCCTCTGCGCCAAGCTGCGCTCTGAGGAACGCCCCGTCGCGTTCGTCATCATAACGCCAGATCAGCGCCTCTAGCCTCTGCCGCGCAGAATCGCGCGTATCGCTCATATCGTAGAAATAATGCAGCTCATCCTTCGCCGCCTCGTTGCTCAGAACGGGAACGCCGCGTGCATCATCGCGCAGGTCTGCATTCAGATACGCCCATGTGGCAGCGGGCGCATACGCCTCGCTGGCCGCATTGCCGTGAAAGAACAATCCGACCTGCGTACTGATTGGGTGTCTGTAGTGCTTTGCCATCGCCCCCAGAAAGTCGATGAAGCGATTCTTGTTGTAGCGCAGATCGGAAAAGAACCTGCTGCGCTCCTCGATCAGTGTATGTATGCTCGTCATTCTGTCAGCCTCCTCCCCTAAAGTATAAGGGCTTACAGAATGAAAAAACTGCAAACTTTACAGCTTGCAGTTCCTTGTATGTTGAGTTATCTGCTCGTGCCACACGCAGCCGTTTGATCTTTTTCGTTGCACTTCTTGAGCGACGGAAGGAGAATCTGCTCCCTGCGCAAGGCGAGGGACTTTTTCATATACTCTTTGGAGATGTCCGAAAGTCCTTCCGTACGGTCAATAAATGCGTCAATCCGTGCAGATGCCGCCTTGATGCGCGGCACAATGCGCTGAATAGCACGGCGTAGGTCTTCCGGCGGGTTCTTGAAGATTTCGTGATAAAGAATCCGTTGCCCGTTCATTCGATATACTGAGTTCAGATTGTATTCTTCCCTCTTAAATGTGTTTCCATCTTCCAATAAAAACGTCTTTTCATGATCTGATTTCAGAGGAGAGAGGGATGAACCGCAGTCATAAACAGGAGCGGGCGAGAGTTTTCCGTCCGGAGTCTCGATCAGTCCCCAGTTATCCAAATGACGATCCCCATTCCCAATGAACGCATCAACAACGAACATATTCCAGAAATAGCCTTTGATTTTCTCTTTATCCTGAAGCAGCGGTGAATGTTCGAGAACATCCATTACATCCTCGACTGTTGTTGTTCTGCGGGTGTTGCTGTCTGTGTCGTTGAGAAGAAATCTGCTGAACTCAATCAAGTTCCCTTCGCCATTTTGACAAAAGAGTTCACAGGCAACAACAACTTTCTCTTTTTTGTTCATGGGGTCTATACACGTTGCCAGAAATGTCTCCTGCGCCGGGATTCCGAGACAACGAAAAATATTGCAGCCGATGTGTTCCGAAAACTGATTGTTGATGTAGCTGAGCGTCGTCCTTTTGGTGGAACGGACAGGGTCTGGAAACTTCACCATATAGGTTCTCCCCTCATAAATCAAGGTGCGTTTTTTCTCCGAACCGCCAAAACGATTGCTGCGCCACGTCTCATTGGTAAGGTCAATCATCCGGTATCAACTCCCCATAATAATCAAGCATAGCATCCCGTTCATCAGCAGATAGAAGGTGCTCCTTCACAGCCTGTTTCGTATCAAAATAAATCCGTTGCCAGAAGCAAGACAGGTCAATCGCATTCCCTACGGGAAGTGCCTCATAAAAAGCCGTCATACTCTCACAGAGATAGTCCACATAATCCGCCGGATTGTATTTATACTGTATCTCCACGATCATCGCCTCCTATGCCAATTATAGCGCGAACGGAGCAAAGGGGCAACAGCGGTCGGTACACCGTTGTTAGAACCCTCGTCTGTAGCATATATAGCCAACAAAGGAAAGTGCTGCCACATAAACCCAGTTGCGAAGAATAAGCCTATATCGGCGAGCCTTTGCTCGTTCTCTGATCCACAGCACAGCTTCGATACGATCCAAACGTGCATTTTGTTCCAGCACTGCCTTTTCGTAACGCTCCTCATTCGCAATCATACGATCCAACCGTGTGTTTTGTTCCCGCACAGCAGTTCCGTACCGCTCATCACTCGCAATCAATGCAGCCCGCAGTACGTCCTCTGTATTTGCGCCCTCTGCTATGGCTGCGCGATTCAATCTCTCCCGCTCACTCATCAGACTCATCGCAATACCTCCTCGTCATTCAAACGGCACAAATCCGAGGGGCTTGCGGCGTTCGTAGCCGCTTGCCTTGACGGCTTCCTTATCAAATGGATCGGCAACCACGACCTTCGACCGCTCGACCTGCCGCTGGTGTTCCATCGCCCTGTCCGTCTCTTCGCGCTGCTTGGTCGCCTTGAGTTCAGTGAGTGCCGCGAGGAGCGCGGTACGCTTTGCATCCTCTGCTGCACTGAGGGCTTCGATCTGCGCCCCGATCTGTCGAATCTCCATCTCACCCTTCGCGTGCGCGAGTGCGTCAAGGAGCTTCTGCATGACGGCATCACTCTCTGCATGGTCGCTGACCGCGAGCTGCGCCCCCTTTGCGTAGGAGGTATAGGCATCTGCGAGCACGCGCCGCTGCGCCATCGTATCACGCGGTGCGTTGTACTTCTCTTCCTTCTCGTCGAACCCATGAAAGAGCGGGCTTGCCTCCACGCGTTTCCACTCCTCGATCTGCGCAATCTCATTGGCGCGATCCTGCATTTCTTTGGTATGATCCGTTCCCTCTGCAAGCAGGTCGGAGGAAACGGACTGATGATCAATCTTGGCAATCCTGAGCTTTTCGACGATGGTCGTAAGGATGTTCAGGAACTTCTCGCCATAGAGGACGGACTTGATATCGCGCGTCATGTCATAGACATGACCGCCCTGTGCCGCAAGATCACGCAGGGCAAATGGAGACGGTGCACTGTCAGGGATAGAGACGGTCAGCGGGTTGTAGTAGTTCGGTGGATCGTACGGCTCTGTCACGCCCGGAATATCCCACCATGCCGACGTGACCTTTACCCCGCCCGTGAGCATGGCAACGACACCGACAGCCATCAGGGAAAACTTTGCGCCCCTGCCAAGCGTTGATCCCATGTTCTTCATACGTTTCATTGGAATGCTCCTTTCATGAATATATTTCTATCTTATTCAGATGTTCAACTTGAACATCTGAATATTTTTTGTTGCAATTCACTCATCATTGCTCGTTGCTCAGACGGAAGCCCGGCTGTCCGAACTGTGTCATGATGAATTTTGACACACGATCGGCAAAGAACATGAACATGAGCGTGATAAGAGTGAGCTGCATGAGGAGAACGATGTTCGCTGCAGCCTTGACGCGCATGACTTCACTGCTGCCTCCTCCATCTCCACGTTTGCCGAGCACTTCGTTCCAGTAACGTGTGCCCTCCGCATCCCACATATAGCCCGTGCCGCGCGTCCATGCACGCGCAGCGGCTTCGTAGCTGCCGTAGTCCAGATAGTAGCCCGTGAGGACGAATTCGGCGACGAGATCCTGATTCTTCGGCGACCACGGGTATGCGGTATGTGTCGGCTCCGGTGCGGTATCATATGCGCCGCTCCCCGTCCAGCGCGTATAGTTCGCATCCGTGTCGAGAGAGACACTCGGCGAGGCATTCATGAACCTGCCGCACCAGTTATCCCAGTAGTCCTTATTGATCTGATATGCGCCGTAGTAGCCGAGTCCGTTGTCGCAGTGATAGTTGCCGTAGTAGGATTCCACCTGCCGGATACGGCTCATGAGATCCTGCATGCTCTTGATCGGCTCGCCCGCTGCGCCCGTCGCGCCACCCGCAGACGGGCGTGCCTCGGCGACGGTGTTCTGCGTCACCAGTCCCTCCACTGCCATCTTTTCGAGGGTTGTCTGGAGCATGAGGGAGAAAAAACAAAAGAACATGATGTTGAGGGAGACGGCAAAGACACCGTTCAGCCCATTGGAGGCGTATTTTCGGACGTGCTTTTCCCCCGCAAAGGTAAAGGACGTGAATGAGAAGAGAATGACGAGGTAGAACTCAATATACGCAATGGCGATCTGCAAGCCGATGATGCAGAAGAGGATAAAGAGCACAGCCCCGAAAATAAAGCAGATGAGTGCCGTCTGCCCGTGGAAGACGAGATCCATGATACCCTCGATCTTCATTGCCTCGTTGATGACGGGTGCGATGATGGACACGCCCTTCTGGATGATCTGTGTCGGGTCGGATAGTGCCTCCTGCGATGCCTGTACGCCCTCTGCGCCATGCCCGCCCGCAATCCCGCCGAGGACGGGCAGTCCCGAGAGGGAGAGATTGCCCACCACATCGCTCCATTCAAAGAGGAGGAAGAGACAGAGCGCATAGAAGAGGCTGCGCTGAATGATCCACTTCATGAGTGGTTCACGGTCGCCCTCCGAGGCGGTCACCTTCGTCATTGCGCCGAGCGCAAGGTCAATCGTGATGAGGACGAAGAAGATGGAGGCGACATACTCACGCACGAGGGAAATGCCCTTGCGCGCGAGATTGACCGTCTTCTCGATCACATCGTAGATGGGCTTCGCAAAGTCATTGGCGACAACAAAGTCTACAAGACTGCCGTGGGAATCCGTATGCGCGTGTCCGTCGGTGTTGCCGCCGCCCTGCGCTTTCTCGAGTTCGAGCAGTCCCGGCACATACAGCCCCGGATCGACCGGTGAATTACCATCCGGACGCACCTCGAAATGGCAGTGCGGTCCCGTTGAGTTGCCCGTTGATCCTGCCTTTGCGATGAGCTGCCCCTGACGTACCGTCTGTCCGACACTGACAACGACACTGCTGTTGTGTCCGTAGAGCGTTGTGAGATCGCCGCCGTGGTTAATCATGACAGTGTTGCCGTAGCCGTCGAACCATCCTGCCATCGTCACCGTTCCCGCCGCTGCTGCGACAATATCATCGCCCATATCCGCATCAAGATCGACGCCCGCATGATAGCTCGGCTTCCCCGTAATCGGATGAATACGGTGTCCCTGCGGAGATGTGACCACCATATAGGGCTGCCCGTTCTGTACCACGGGACAGATCATCGCACCGCGCATCATGCCCTTCTTTCCCTCGCGATCAAGTGCGCCCGTATCCTCGTTGTAGGCAAAGGCTGCCGCCGCAGAGAGGACGAGCTGAACTAGGACGAGGAGGAGAACAAAAATGCTGCGTTTCATGCACGGCGCTCCTTTGCGAAATTGACAAGAAAACGGCAATGCGATAGAATGAACATGAATGGCTTAGGACAACAGAAGGAGGATATGATGGGTGCAATAAAATATATGCTAGGACTTGAAGATCACAGAACCTATGCAAAAGAACACTTTGAGAAGTTAGATCGTGAAGAAGAGGAACGTATAAGTCAAATTTTTAACAAGGAATGCACGGAGCCGCCTGTCCCCTCCAAATACGACAACATGACCCGTGAAGAGAAGGAAAAGATGATGCTCGATACCATCTATACAATGGCACGAGACATGGAACGCCTTATCTGGAAGGTCAATCAACTGGAACGGAACAACAGACTTCTCAAGGATGACCTTGAGCAAACCAAAAGATACGCTTTAGACGCAAGTCTACGATAGAGCCTTTGACAAGAAGCGGCAGATTCAAACTGCCGCTTTTTTTATGGCGTATTACCGCTACTCGATGGATTTCCAGAAGTGTTACTTTGCGTATTTGCAGAGCCGCCCTGCGGCTGCGTCCGCTTTTGAATCTCATTCGTTATCTCACGTCGATACTTATCTCCCGTATTCGTGAGATTTTCACTAAACGACTTCATTGCCCCACGATACGCCTGTACGGGCGACCGGCTCATTGCATAGTTTCGTCCGAGCTGGGTAAGCGTGCCAAGTTTACCTCCTTTTCCCATCGCAGTTGCCGCCGTCCGTGCCGCCGTCACCTGTCCTGCAAGCGACGCGCCTCCCGAGGCGACTGCCGCGCCAACGGATACTGCTTTGCTGCCCGCGCCCTTTGCCATATCGACCATGCTGCTGCCGCCGAGCTGCGGGGAGCCGCTGAGAAGCCCTGTGACGAGCGCAGGGATCTTCTTCGTGAGGAAATAGATGACCGCACAGGCAAGAATCGCCTGTAGGATGATGGCGACATCTGAGCCGAAGCTGTTCGAGTCCTTGAAATCCTTCGTGAAACTCTCGATGAACGGGACTGCCATGCTGCTGATGAACGCAATGACACAGATCTTGATGGCAAGGTTGAACATCGCGCCGATCGCCTTCTCCGTGAGAAATGCGAATTTCTCCGTGACGCCAAAGGCAAGGAGCGGTATGGTGAGCAGTGCCATGGTGTAGAACTCGATGCGTGCCATGAACATCTCAAGCGCGGTCATAAAGAGGCAGTAGACGATGGCGAACAGTCCGATGACGGAGATGAGCAGGATGCCGAGACTCGCAAAGGACACGTCCTCCCAAATCGCATTGACCATGTCGATGGAGAACTTCACGATTTGGTCGCAGTTGTTCCCGACGATGTTGCTTGCACTCGCCGTATTGTTGCCGCCCGCCTTGTAGCCGAGCAGCTCGAAGCCGTCCGAGAGTGCCCCCATGAGGCTGATCCAGTTGACCATGAGGAACATATAGAATCCGGTCTTGAGCGTCATCTGGATCATGTACTGCATTTTGTCGCCCGAGGCAAACTTCATTGTGACCTCCCATGTTGCCTGTACGATGGCAAGCACGACAAGGAGCTTGAGGCAGTACGGCAGGATGTTCGCCGCGCCGGGCGTGATGATGTGCTGTATGTAGTTATCCATGAATTTGCCGAGGATGTTCCACTCGCTCGATGTCTTCGCGAGTTCCGGCTGAAAATAGGTGACGGCATTCGTCGTCGCTGCGTATTTGTCGGCGAAGTCCCAGAAGCCCACGTCAAACATGAACGCACCGAAGTTCGCGGCAAGTCCTGCACCAAGCATGACCTGCCACATGAACTTTTTGCCGTCCTCGAGTCCGAACGCGATCATCATGCCCGAAATGACGGTCATCATGATCAGGACAATGTTCATCGCCGTGACGATGCCGCCCGCGATCTCACGGAGTTTCGTGTCGAATGTGCCGCCGAGTCCCGTCCCTGCACTAATGATCTCGGTGTTTCCAAACGCAAGCACCGTATCCGGCAGCGCAAGAACGAGGACGGCAAGCAGCACAGCGGGAAGGTATCTCGTCATAGTGACTCCCTTCTAAAGGTGAATATTCCTCTAAAGTCATTCAGATGTTCAAATTGAACATCTGAATCTTTTTTCCCTATATTCACCTATTCCCCTACGAATTTTTTCAAATTCGCCTTGTGTTCCTCCTCGCGCCGTTCAATGATTGCCCGCTCGCGGTTTGCGACGTAGGCTTCTTCTGCCTGCATGGCAAGGAGATTGGCAAGGAGTTCGTTGGTGTTGCGGTTCATATAGTAGTTCGCTGCGGCAATCTGGATGCCGGACTGGAGAAGCTGCTGCTCTCCTTCGGCGTTATTCGATGCCTCGACTGCTTGCTGCACCCCTTGATTCAGTGTTTCACCGGAACGCTGGGCGTTCTGTGCGGTCTTTGCCGCATCCTGATAGGTGGCGTCAAGAATTTTGTGGTTCTTGACCGTCTCATGATAGAGGTCAACGAGGGTTGCCTTCTCATCGAGTACGGATTCAATCGTGCCAATCTCGTCCATGAGGACGGATTGGACGGTCGTATGCTGATTGAGGATCCCGGGACTTAACCCAAGATCCTTCAGCACATCCGGCGTTTTGCAGAAGTTGCCGTCCTGCATGGTCTTTGATGCGTTCATTTGTTTTTGAAAGAAGTCCGCAAGGATGTTCTTGTCGAGCTTTTTGGCATCGAGGAGCTTCAGGGCAAGTTCCTGTTGCTCCGCAGTCAGAATCTTTGCCGTGGTGATGGCAGTCTTGACCGCCTCGGCGATGTTGCGCTCGTCAAAGACGGCAATCGCCGCATGTGTGGGACGATGAGAGAGCGCCATCGCACCGAACGGGACGGTGACGCCGAGGAGGCAGCCGATGAGGACGGCTGTCTGTAGTCGTTTGCTGTTCATGGTGCTCTTCCTTTCGCATGTCATGTGTCAAGGCTGCGGGCGCGTACCCGCTCTTCCTGCTTCTGTTCCTCGGATGATGTGCGGTCACGCGGACGTTTCCCGCGCGCTGCGCGTGCGTCTTTTCCTGCATGCAGGAGGTCTTTCAGATCGCCCCGCGATGCCTTTTGATCCGCAATGAGCTGCTGCGCGATCAGCATACACGCGGCAGGATAATCCGCGTCAATGCTCCTGCCCTGTGCATGGAGCATTCGGTCGTAGGCGAGAAGCCGGCGGCGATAGAGGTCTTGCGCCGTGATGTAGGCTTTCTTTGCATCATTCAGATACGGTTTCTTCCCCTGCCCTTTGCGGTACAGCACGCCGTCAATGTAGGCTTCCCTGTCCCGTGCGGGCGCATGGAGATATGGCGAATGCCGCTGCATGGCTGCGGCAAGCTCATCTTTTGCAAAGTCCTCGGCGATAAGTTCGGCGATGATGTGTTCCTCTGCCGTGTCGTCAAGGAGTCCGTCATAGGCACTTTGCCGTGCTTCGCGCAGCATTGCCGCGTAGAGTTCATCCACGTTCTCCGCGCGCTCCATAATGGGGGCGTCATCCAACCGGTCGTATGCAACTTTGAAGTGGAGCGCCTCTGCGACAAGTTTGTCCGCATATGCCTGTCGCTCCTCATCGTCCCCCGCATAGCGGCTTTCCTCAAGGAGGATGCTCTGCATGGTGTAGGCGGAGTATCCTTCCTCCCCGATGAGTTTTGCCGTGATGCGCCCCTCGGCAAACGGGATGAGGTTCGGATTCTCCCGCACGTCGCTGTCCTGCGCTGCCCAAAGACGCTGCATTTCCTCCACGAAACGCGCCTTGGCGTGTGGGCGTTCCTGTGCGCTGCGCTGCTGCTCGCGCTCCATCAGTGTGGTCAGTACGTCGCTTTCAAAGCGGTTGCGCTCCTTTTCCTCCCCTAGGAGGTGACGAAACAGGCTGTGCCCGAAATAGGCTTCCTGCAAATCGCCGGGTGCGTGTCCCTCTCTCAGGAGACCCGCAAGAACATATACATCCTGCTTGTGCAGGTGTGCGGCGTGCTCCTCGACGCGTGCGGGATAGGCGCGTTCAAAGACGGCTGCGGGGGATGGGAGCGCTGCGTCTCCCTCCTCCTCTGTGGTGGGAAGTATGCTTTCAAAGTAGCTGCTGCGGGCGTCCTGCCCCTCGTCTTTCGGGTAACGGCTGCGAGCACTGAGGGCTTCCTGAAGCTGCGTCCTGCCATAGCCCTGCTGCGTCATATCCCGCAGCAGTCCCGCCTCGATGTGGCGAATGATGGCAATATGGTCGATTTGGGTATTGTGCTCCGTATATGCCGCACGCGCTTGCTGCATTCCATTGCCGCTCATGGCTTTAATGCTTTCCATACGCCTTTGAGCGTATCCGTGACGGTCGCGTCCTCTGCGAAGGGTTTGCCCAAGGCTTCCGTATCAAGCGGTGCTTCGCCGCGCTCCTTACGGATTTTGTTCAGTTCTTTTTCGAGGACGTTCATGCGCATCTCCACGCGGTTGACGCGAATGGCAAAGTAACAGATCATGATGCAGCAGAGGACAATAATCGGTTCGATCATAATGTATGCGCCGCCTCCTTCGGATAATCCGGAAGTTCGAGTTCGTTCTCCTCCATCCAGTGCGTATTGAAGTCCTCCTGCCCCCAGCGGTCAAGAATACGCTGACATTTAGTCAGTGCGACCTTGTCCACAGAGACGTACGAGAGTGTGAAGGGGCAGTGTTCAAGCGCGAGGTTGTAGAGCCGTGAGCCGCGTGCCGAGTCGTAGTAGTATTCACGTTTCGGCTGCGCGTGCGCGAGCAGCTGAATCTGACGGCTGTTGAGTCCGAACGCGCGATAGAGTTTGCTGCGGGATTCGGTGAGCGCACCCTCGTCCGGCAGAAAAATTCGCGATTTGCATGAGGAGAGGACGGTATCAAAGATGGGCGATTTTGCCACATCATCAAGGGACTGTGTGGCAAAGAGCACCGACGTATTGTACTTACGTAGCGTCTTTAGCCATTCCTTGATCTTTTCGGCGAACATGGGATTCTCGAAGAAGACCCAGCACTCATCAAGGACGATGAGTGTCGGTCCCGCCTCTGCGCTCGTGACGCTTTTCACCACATCTTCAATCCGGTGAAAGATATACATGAGTGTTGTGCCGACGATGCGCTTGGAGTTCATCAGTGTTTCCATCTCAAAGCTCTGCCAGCTCGTGATGGACAGATGATCTTCCTCGCTGTCAAAGATTTCTCCGTACTCGCCCTTATTGCCCTGATTGTCCTCCAAGGCGAGCGGATAGAACGCCTCCTTGAGCCTCCGCGACTGGAGGAAAGATATAAAGCTGGTGATGGTGCGGAATTCCTGCTTTGTCCCTGCAAGTGTGGCAAGCGAGTCGCGGATGAGTGTCTTGTCCTCCGGCGACACCTCGATCCCCTCTTCGCGCAGATAGTCGGTCAGCCATTCCTGCGCCCATTGACGTTCACTCTCATCATCGACGTGCGCGAGCGGCTGGAAGGAGAGTTCTTTGGCATCTCTGCCAATGTCATAGAACTTCCCGCCGACTCCCATGGTGAGGACTTTGGAGCTTGCGCCCTTGTCAAAGATGATGACACGGGCATTCTTATATTTCCGAAATGCCCCCTCAATGCAGTTGAGGTGAACGGATTTGCCAGCTCCTGTCGGTCCGATCATGAGGGTATGCCCGAGGTCGCGAATGTGGAGATTCAGGCGATATGGGGATGATCCTGCCGTCTGTGCGTAGAGTAGCGGCGGACCATCCAAATGGTTATTCCACTCCGCCCCTGCCCATGCCGACGGCAAGGGAATCATGTGCACGAGGTTGCCCGTGGAGATCATGGGACGGCGTATGTTGTGTCCGATCATGCCGGGTATGCTGCCCATCCATGCGTCCACGGCGTTGAAGTCCTCAATCTTTGCCCGAAGTCCCCGTTCGATGAAGATTTGACGAATGAGTTTTGCCTTGTCCTCGACGCGCGCACGGGACTCGTCCATGACGACGACGGCGATGGAGGTGTAGATAAATGAGATGTGATCGCCCTCCACGGCGTTTGTCGCGTCGCGCACCTCGGCAAGGCGGTCAACGGCAATGTCATCGACGTTCTCGGCGTTCACCGCGCCCTCGCGGATCACTGCGTCGCCGATGGTACTGGTGATGGATTGCAGTTTCCCTTTCCACTGCCGTTTGAGCCTGTCCAATTCGTCCAGTACATCCGTCTTGGAGAGGCAGTAAGCACGCGTCACCCAGCGATAGGAAAAATCCAATCGGTTCAGTTCATCAAAGAAGCCGAAGACGGTTTCCTTGCTGTAGGTGATTGGCACGATGACGCGCATGTGCTTCCTGCCGACCTGCGGTTCAAGTCCGCCGTAAAGCGGCGTATCATAGAGATATTTGTCGATGAAGAAGCGATTTCCCGGATATTTGAGCGGTCGGTTGTTGTCCGAGACGGTGGAATGCAGATAGGTGAGCAGTCCGTCCTCGTCCAAAAAGTCCACGGAGATCCGCAGCCCTTGGAACATATCGTAGAGTTTTTCAATCTGCTCGGCAAAGAGGGCAAGGATATCCTCCGCCTTGGTCACCTTCTTCTCGCGTCCCTCAACGATGAGTTCTTTGATCTGCTCCTGTCGGTCTTTGGGCGGCAGGAAGTACAGTGTCCCGTAAAAGGTGGATTCGTAGTAGATTCCCGAGGAGAACAGCTTGCAGCGTTCGGCATCCATGCCGCGCGTCACGGGATCGGGGAAATAATCCGTCGCCGCGTATGCGGTCGATGGCGTGCGCTGCGATTCAAAGTAGAGGACATAGTTGGTTTTGAGTCCTGCGAGTGCCTGATGGAGGCGGTTCGTAATGACCGCCAGTTCCTCCTCCACGGAGGAGTCAAGATCCGGACCCCGATACTTCCACGTCGCCTGTAGAGAACCGTCCTTGTTGATACAGACAGCAACGCGATAGCCTTTCACATGAACCCTGGTAAATTTGCCAAACGGCATGGCATCCGAAAGACGATGTACTTTGCGCTTAAACAGGTTCAGCTGGTACAATTTCTTCCTCCTCTCTGATCACTTCTTCCGGCACTTCGCTTTCCTCCTCATCATCCGTCTGTGCGGGCTGCTCTACATTGAGCAAGTCCTCAAGAGCCGCAAAGCCGCACAGCGGCGGTACAAGCCCCGCTGTGAACATCCCTGGCAGACTGCCCCACCAGAGGTCTTTGGCGTTGTAGTCCTCGATAACGTAGGGAAGCGCACGGGCATGCATGAGATGGTGAAGGTACTCAGAGACCATATCAAACGCGTCTTTGGAGATCAGCAGGATGATCTCGTTTGTATAGTAGCCATTCAGTCGCCCCAGAGCACCCCCGGTGAGAATGTCCTTGATGTAGCGTCGTGATGGACACCATTTGCCCGTATAGCTGCGCAGCTCTTTTTCCGCCTCTTTTTCACCGAAGAGCAAAAGCCGCTGTGTATGTCGGCAGGGAATGCTACGCCCGGCAAGACTCTGCCACAATTCCTCATAAATATCTGCCTGTGCACCATGAAGTGCCGGCAGACTAAGCAGCAGGAATATCTCATCCCCCAGACGCACATGGTTCTCCGTGAAGTTCAGCGGCAGCCTGTCCGTTAGGTACAGATCCAAGTCAATCGGCGGATCGGGCATTTCCATGCGCCGCTCCCCCATCGTGAGCGTAAAACAGAGGTAATCGACAATCTCCTGATAAGAGAGAAGGTGCGCCTGTGCCTCGGCAGGAAAGGAGGCGACAAGCGTTTGAAGGACGACTGCAAGCGTCTCCTCCAAGGCATCTATTCTGATCTTTTCGCCTGTGAGCGTATTCTTTACCTTACCGTCCATGCTGCGAAACGGCATCCATGAGACGGCAAGATATGAGCGGCGTACGCCGCTACGCTCCTGCTGCTCCTCTGCCCATAGGCTCCATCCGTTTTGAAAGGCGGGGTGCGCAATCCGCTGCGCCTCCTCCTCTATTTTATACGGATGGTAGGTGATAATCCCGAGCACGCTGTCATCCTTGCAGCGCAGGATATTGGGGTGCGTGATCCCGCCCCACGAGAGATGTTCTGCCGCACGCTTATTTTGCAGCCTGTATTCCTTCCAAGACATTATGCGCCCTTCCCTAGGTTGAATAGTAGTCATGCTTGTAGGTGTAGACCACGAAGCAGTCAAAGAATTGGGCATCGTCCTGTGAGAAGTAGCGAAAGGCAAAATGCACGATCACATTCAGCGTGAGGAGATACCAGTACCCAAGACCCAGCGTCAAGATCATAAAGATTGCCGCGCCCGAATTATAGATAATACAGCTGCGCGGTACACCCATGAATAGGATGTACTCCGTGAGTGAGCGATAGAGCGGCAGATGTGTCCATGAGATCACATTTTGCTGGGACTGCTGCTCTTCCATGTTCCTCTGCCCCCTCCCTTAAAACAGGCAGCCGGTAAGCCCCTTGCCGATAACGGATTGCATGAAGTTGCCCGCGCCCATCGCAATCGCACCACCGCCCGCGACCTTGATCCCACGCGACATGACCTGCTGCTCCCAGCCCATCGCCCACGACATGCCCGCGAGTGCAACACCGCCGCCCGTAACAAGAATGGGGATTGGTCCCGTGAGTGCGCTACTGATGGTCTGAAGCGGCTTGTCCAGTGGCGTAATCCCCGTAGAATTCGCGTTTTGTCCTCCCGCCGCTGCTCCTCCTGCTGCGCTTGGATCTCCGGTCGAAGCGAAACTGATCGCTGCCGGGAGCATCATGATGGTAAGCTGGAGTACGACGGGTGCACTTGCCTTGAGAAACGACTTGACCTGTGCCTTGGTGATGTTGACCTTGAACTTTTTCATGATGAAAAACCTCCTGTAAAAAAATAAAACTCACATGAAATTATTATAAAGGCTTGCAGAATGAAAAAACTGCAAACTTTTCGGTGGATGAAAGTTTTTTAGCGGGATTTTTCCTTGTTCTGCTCCTGCTGCCCCACGCGTACGCTCCCAGCCGCAGATTTCGCGATGCGCGCAGCCGCGTTTTGCCGAAGAGCGGCACTCGGGAGGTTTTGAATGTCGGGCGCATGCTTTTGAAGCGCCTCCACGATCTCCTTTTCGGCAACCCCCTGCTCCGCCAGCTTTTTCGCCGTACGCACGGTGTACGCCGGATTCCATGTCTCATGCTGCGCCAGAAGCGTCTCCTTTTCCGCGAGAAAGATGCGCTCGGCGGGGGCGATGATTTGAAGTGCATCTTTAGGACGATTCCGGAGAAAGTGATCGGATAACTCTATTCCGTAGGTCACTTGGAGTCTTTTGGTGACCCGTTCATAGGAGATCCTGAGATGCTCGCGCTCCAACTCCAAAATGCCAACGCGAAAAGAAGCCCCTATTTCTTGGAGCTGCGGCACAATATTCTGTTCCCCGATTTGGAGCGCTTGATTGATGTGACGGATTTGAACACCGAGCTTCTCATGATGCTCATGATATTTCCGCATGAATGTCATATCATTGAAAAATTCATCAAAGCCTTGGAGTTTTTTCTCGAACTCCTGATACATCTTCAAATTCATAAAAAATTCACGCTGAAGGGAATCATCTACGCCGAGGGGGCGGAAGCGATCCACTTGTGCCTTGACATCCTCCACTTCCTGCCATGTATCCTCATTCAGATACAAAGGTGTAATAACGACACAAGAGGGATCGCTCTCTGTATTTGTGCGGGTGCCGTGCGCGGCTTTCTCCTCCTCCTCTGCGGTATGAATAGATTGCTCTAGGTTTTCCATAACTTTTTGATAGGCGTCGGCAAGACTCTGCTCCGGCAACTTCACCCAAAAATCACTATCACGCCTGTACAGATAGGGTTCCATCTGCTCCATAAGTTCTTTATAGATCTTTGCGTACACCGGAAGCTCCGGCAATGCCTCCTGTTTTTGCTCCTCATAGATCATTTCACTCATTTCAATACCTCCTGTTATCGTTGCTTCTGATATGTTTGCGTTGGCAGCAGTCTTTATTTCATTGACGTAAACATAAAATTATTATAAGAGCTTGCAGAATTAAAAAACTGCAAACTTTTCGGTGGATGAAAGTTTTTTAGCGGGATTTTTCCTTGT
>CALALM010000058.1 GCA_937925565.1 uncultured Centipeda sp. | reverse complement strand
TCAAGACGCTCTTTGTGTCATGCGTCAGAACTTCCAGCTGAATCCTGCACGTACGCTCACGCCGCGCTGTTTGCCCGCCCAGCCCTCGACGCTGAGGTCAGCGGAGGCGTTCTTGCCCATGGGGGCTTTCCAGCCGAGTTCGAGGCTGCCGGAGAATCCCTTGAGGGATGGTGAAGGCGTGGTATGGGTGAATCCTCTGCCATATACGGTGGCGCTTGTCTCGCCGCCAAACTCGTACTGCATGGAGGCGCCGAGGATGAGGGAGCCGCTGCCCTGCGGAATCATCCAGCGTGCGCCCGTGCGGAGGCGGTGGCTGTCGACGGCGTCGAACTCGTAGCGCTCACCCGTGGAGAGCGTTGCATCTGTGCCGTTCTGCCGCGTGTAGAAGTAGCGGACATACAGCTCGCGCTCGTTGCCGCTCTGCTCCGTGACGCGCTGACCAAAGCCCAGATGTGCGCCGATGTAGTTCGTATCGGTATCATAGGAGGTCGGCGTGCCCGAAAGGACTGCCGAATAGTCCATGGAGGAGCGTCCGAAGCGCAGGCTGCCCTCAAAGAACGTGCCGTCCTTCTGCTCCTGCCGGATGAAGCCGCCGACGCCCACGTAGCGTACGGAGCCGTCGCCGTGTGCATCGTTCACATAGCTGTCGTAGGTGCCGCGTCCGTACTCGACGATGGGGCCGAAGAGAACGCGCTCATCGCCGCGCAGGACTTCGCGTGAGAAGCCGACGGCGAGGTTCATGCCCTTCATCTCGACGTGGGAACCCGTCTCATGCCGCATGGAGGAGCCGCCGATGGCCGCAAACGGGGCAAAGCCCTCGGCTGCCGCCGCCTCGATGGAGGCACTCGTCATGCCGCCGCCCGCCATGAGGTCTGCACCTGCGCCGAGGAAGGCTGCCGCGCCTGCCATCGTCTCGACAACAGACTTGCGGTTGTCCTCTGCCTGCCGCTTGAGGTCATCGGGTGTTGGAGGTGTCGGCGTCGGCGTTGGCGTTGGCGTAGGTGTAGGTGTTGGTGTTGGTGTCGGTGTTGGTGTTGGTGTAGGTGTTGGGGTTGGGGTTGGGGTTGGTGTCGGTGTCGGTGTCGGTGGTGTTGGCGGCGGCGTTGGCGGTGTCGGCGGTGTCGGCGGTGTCGGCGGTGTGCCGCCCTCGTCGATGGCGGAGCCGTCGGTCTTGACAATCAGCTCCTTATTATCCTTGGTGATGCCGATCTTCGCCGTGGTGACATCCGAGACGCCCTTCCAGACGGTCATGGTGGTCGTGCCGTCCTTCTGGATCTGCGCATTCTCTGTGTAGAGGAGGCGCAGGCGCTTCTCGGTCTCATCGCCGCGCAGATGCGCCGTGATGTCCGTGCCCGTGAGGTCGGTATTGCTCACAGACGAGAGCCAGAGCATCGTGTCGTCCTTCGTCATACCGGCGGGCAGCCAGAACTCGAGTTTTTGGAATCCATCGATGCGCTTTGCCTTGATGCCCTTGGTCTCCTTGACGACGAGCGCGTTGCCTGCGATGTTCTTCGTCGCGCCGTTTGCCTTGTACCCATAGAGCTGCGCCGCAGAGAGGTTGGGCGTGCCCGTGATGACGATGCGGTTATCCTTGACGGTTGCGACGGAGCCGGCAGTACTGCCCGCATCCGCAGCGCCGGCATAGATGCTGTCCTGATAGATGCCGCCGCTGATGTTCACAGTGTTCTCGTTTGCCGTCGCCTGTGCTGGCGCGCCGTCTGTGATGGCGTAGCCGCCGTCGATCTCCGCCGTAAATGTACCGTGTGCGAGGTTCAGGGTGTTCTTGCTTGCCGACGCCGTCGCAGCCGCCCCGTCAGCGGAGGCATTGGCCCTGCCGCCGCGAACCTGTCTCCACGGAGCAGCGGCAGAGAGGGTGACGGTATTCTCTGATGCCGACGCAGTAACGGGGGCATCCTTGCCGACCGCCCCTACTGTGCCGCCGTACACAGCGCTTGCCGCCGTCAGCGTGCCGCCCTCTACGGTGACGCTGTTGCTGTCTGCCGCAGCCGCTGCGCCCGCGAGCTCTGCCGTGCCGGAGGCGGCGCCGCCGATGAGCTCCTGCACTGTGCCGGAGGCGTTCTTCAGCAGCAGCACATTTTCATTCGCCGCAGCGGATGCGGTCTTCCCTGCCGCCCTTGTACGGGCAACGGCATGGCCCGCGCGGATGTGGGCGTCATCGAGCGCGGCATCCGTGAGATCGACCGTGTTCTTCGTGAGGGTGGCAGTCGCCGTGCCCGTCTCTGCGAAGACGTATGCCACACCGCCCCGCACGTCGCCCGCAAATGTGCCGCCCGTGCCCGTGACGGCGTTCTCCGTGAGTGTCGCCTGTACGTCCCCTGCATGGTCCGCCGGCAGCTTCACGGAGGCACCCACCGCGTTCTTTACCTTGCCGCCCGTATTCGTGACCGTGTTCTTCGCCGCATTCGCCGTGAACGATGCGCCGTCCGCAGAGGTAGTTTGCTGCTCGATCTCTGCGCCCGCGACGCTATTTGTCACCACGCCCTTTGCCTCGATGGTGGCGGTGTTCTCGGTCGCCGTGTATGTCGTCGCGCCGCCAAAGGCGTTCGTCGCCGTCATGCTCGCGCCGCTCATGGACTCCGCCGTGCCCTCCACGAGCCGCGCCGTGTTCCCCGTCGCCGTGAGCGCGGTATCGCCCGCCGCCGTGGCGCCGGGATCCCGCCGATAGGTGATGTATGCACCGCGGATGCTTTCCACGGCATTCGCCTTCGTCACGGTCGCTGCGTTCCTCTCGGCGATTACCGCCGCTGTGCCGTCTGTCTGGCCGACAGAGGTGTCTATGCCATAGACACCATCGAGCTTCGTGCCGCTCCCCTCGGCGCTGTTCTCCCGGAAGGTCGCCGTGAGATCCGCCGCCGCCGTCGTATCAAGCTGCGCATAGCTGCCCGCAAGATTCGCGATCTCCTTGCCCGCCGCGCTCGCACGGTTCTTCTCTGCGAGGATCTCCGTCTTGCCGGCGTTCGCGTTTTGCGCGAAGATATGGCTGCCGTAGATTTTGTCCGCGCTGAGCTCCGCCCCGCGCGCCGTGATGGTGTTCTCCTCGGCGGTGAGCTTCAGATTCCCCGCTGCATTTCGCGCCTCGATGCTGCTGCCGACGAGGGCTGCCGAGGTGCTGCTCTCGACATCCGTGAGCGCGGCACTGTTCTTCGCTGCGGTCAGTTCTGCCGCACCGAACGCCTTGATCAGACGCAAAAAGCCGCCGTAGGCGCTGCCCGCCTTGCCGTTCGTGAGCGTCAGCGTATTCTCCGAGAGCGTCCCCGTGACGGTACGCGTCGTCGCCGCCGTCTGCTCCAATGAGCCATAGGCGCCATCTACCTCTGCAGTGGTGCCATGTGTGCCAAGCGCCTTGTTCTGCGTGACGGTGAGGATGACATCGCCCGTCGTGCTGATCGCCGAGGCGTAGCCGCCGTAGCTCTCCCCGTTCGTGACGGCAGCAGCGGCGAGGTTCAGCGTGTTGCCGGTGGCGACGGCGGATGCCGTGCCCGGCGTGCCGGATCCCGCACTATCTGTGCTTGCGTAGGAATCGCCGCCGTAGAGCTGCCCCAGGAACGTGCCCGCACTTGCCGTGACCGTATTCCTCTCTGTCCGTGCGGTCGCCGCCGCATTCACGGCAGTGGCATAGGCATCCGCACCGTAGACCCTCTGCCACGGAGCAGCTGCGGAGAGGGTGACGGTGTTCGCCGTCGCCGCCGCTGTGACGGGGGCGTCCTGGCCGACCGCCTCTGTTTTTCCGCCGTAGACCTTGTTCGCCGCCGTGAGGGTACCGCCCTCTACGGTGACGCTGTTGCTGTCTGCGGCAGCCGTCGCACCACCAAGGTCTGCCTCGACGGAGACGCTACCGCCGATGAGATCCCTCGCTGTGCCGGAGGCGTTCTTTAGCAGCAGCTCATTTTCATTCGCCGCAGCGGATGCGGTCTTCCCTGCCGCCCTTGTATGGGCAAAGGCATCGCCCGCGCGGATGTGGGCGTTATCGAGCGCGGCATTCGTGAGATCGACCCTGCTCTTCGTGAGGGTGGCGGTCGCCGTGCCCATCTCTGCAAAGAGGTCTGCCACACCGCCCCGCACGTCGCTCGCAAATGTGCCGCCCGTGCCTGTGACGGCGTTCTCCGTGAGTGTCGCCTGTACGTCCCCTGCATGGTTCGCCTGCAGCGTCACGGAGGCACCCATCACCTTCTTTACCGTGCCGCCCGTATTCGCGACCGTGTTCTTTGTGGCGGTCGCCGTGAACGATGTGCCGTCCGCAGAGGTGTTCTGCTGGTTGATCAGCGCACCCGTGACGCTGTCTGTCACCACACCCGCTGCCGCGACGGTGACGGCGTTCTCGGTCGCCGTGTATGCCGCTGCGCCGCCAAAGGCATTGTCGATGCGGATCTCGGCACCGGACAGTTTGGACAGCTTGCCCTCGTTGAGGTCTGCCTTGTTGCTCCCAGCGATGAGCGTCGTATCTCCCGCCGCCGTTGCAGCGCCGTCGCGCTCATAGACGAGCTTTGCCCCCGTGAAGCTGCCGCCGTCGTCGGTCAGCTTCGTCACGGTGATGGTGTTGCCCTCTGCGGTCACCTCTCCCGCGCCGTCTTTCTGCTTTGTCTTGGCAAGCGCACCATACGCATCGTAGGCAGTGCCGCTCTGCACCTCTGCCGTATTCCCCGTGAGCTTTACCGTGAGGGCGGCATTCTCGGATGAGATGATGTCGGCATAGCCGCCGGCAAGGGTAGAGACGCTTTTGCCCCGCATGAGGGCGCGGTTCGCCGTCACCGTGGTCTCTGTCGTGCCCGCATTGCTGTTCCGCAGCCGGACGTGGCTGCCATACATGTCATTGGCCTTGAGCGCCGCGCCATCTGCCGTGACCGTATTCTCCTCCGCACGGATCTGCAGACTGCCCTTCGCATCGTGCGCCTCTATGTAGGAGCCGCGGAATGTGACATTGCTATCGCTCTCGCTCGCGGCGTTGGTGAGGACGACGCTGTTCTTGGCGGCGTGCAGATCTGCCGCGCCGGCCGCCCTGCTCAGGGTCAGCCGACTGCCGTCCACCTGGTACGCCTTGCCGCCCGTGAGCGTGACCGTATTCTCGGCAGCGGATGCCGTGATCGCCTGCCCTCCTGCCGCCGCAGACTGTTCGAGCTTGCCATCGGCGCCGCATACCACCGACTTAGCGCTCGTGAGCGTCCCGTCGATGCTGTTCTTCTCCGTCGTCAGGCTGAGCTTGCCCGTCTCACTGCGTACGGATGCATCGCCGCCCGTGATGTAGACGGCCGTACCATCCGTCGGAAATGCCGCCGCACCGGCGAGATGCAGCTTGTTCTCGGAAGCGGTCGTCGTCGCCGTTCCCGCCTTTGTCACCGCATTCCCCCAGCCGACCAAAATTTTCCTCTGGAACGTGCCCCCGTTCGCCCATAGCTCGTTGCCGTGCGCCGTCGCCGTGGCAGTACCGGTCGCGTCATTGGTAATCGCCGACGTGTTGCCGCCGAAGACGGTCTCCTTGAAGGTGCCGCCTGCGATGGTGAGCTTGTTTGCATTTGCCGCAGTGGTGACGGCAGCGGCTTTTGTTGCCTTGAGGATGTTGTATCCGCCTGCACTGTCCTTCTTGAACGTGGCGGAGCCCGCCGCGATCGTGACGATGTTCCCGTTCGTCTCTGCCGTGCTCAGCGGAACATGCGTGCCGCCTGCCATCTGCTCTGCAAAGGCGTAGCCGCCGTAGAATTGGTCTGCGCCCGCCTTTGCGGTCAGGTGATTCTCGTTTGCCTGCAGGGAGATGGATGTCTTGGTCGGGTACGCATACACATATCCGCCGCAGAGTTCCGCGACAGTACCGCCCGTAGTGAAGGTGAGGCTGTTCCGCAGTGCCTTCGCCTCGCTGCGTGCATCCGTTTCTGTTATGGCCTTGCCGCCGTAGAGCTTCGTCGATGCGGCAAAGCTGCCGCCCGTGACGGACGCCTCACTGTCCGTCACTGCTGCCGTGCTGTTGACGCTCTTGGTCTGTGCATAGGCTGCACCGCCCGCAACGGTGATCTCACCGCCCTCGGGCGCGTTGTAGGTGCCGCCCTCGATGGTGACCTTGCTCTGCGTGACCTCTGCCACGCCCCGCGTTGCGCCGCCGCCGGAGCCCTCCTTGGACACGGCGAGACCGCCGATGATGCCCCACTGCGCCTCAGGGGTGGTGCTGTCGAGCTTGAATGTGCAGTTCTTGATGGCGACCTCCGCGCCGGAGATCTTTGCGGTGCCGCCATGCTCCAGCCATGCGTATGCGCCGGTGGCGCCGCCGATCGTGCCGCTGTTGACGATCGCCTTGCCGCCCGCGTTCGTGCCCGTGAACTGGATCGTGCCGTCGGTCGCGCTGATACTCCTCCACGCGCCTGCGACGAACGTGGGGCGGTGATGGCTGCCCGCGAGATAGTAGACCTCGGGCGATGCCCCGCCGCCGTCCGTGCCGACGGTGATGGTCGCCGCCGTGCCGTCCGTGCTGCCCGCGATGCCTTGGGGCGCCACGGTATCCGTCGTGACCGTGCTCATGACTGCGGGGTCGGCAAGGGCGTACGGCATGCCGCCGAGCGTGAATGCACCCGCCGCGAGTGCGGCGAGGATGCGCGGGGTGAGGGATTTGGATTTGTGGGTGTAATGTCGTTTCATGGGAATTGCTCCTTTCTGGATGCGGTCTATTTGTAGGGAGGTGCTTCCTAAATACACACTGCACTAATCATACTGTAGCACATTTCAGAAAAAAGCGTACTGTAGTAAATGACAGGTGTCAAAGGTCCTGATTTTCCGGAAAGTCCAGTATTTTCAAGGGGAGAGGGGATTTTGGGGGTGAAAAATTTTTTTGGAGAATTTTGTTGGCAATCCCGTGGAGAATACGATAGAATGATGACAGGAGGGATTCGATGCTTGATACAGAAGATGTGCGGCGTGCACGCTACCGGGAAATCATTCAGAGCCTTACGCTGATGGACGATGTATTTATGACGGCGGTGTTTCAGGACAGCCTCCCGTGCGTCGATTTGGTCCTGCAAATTTTGAGCAATGTTTGACAGGAAAGGGGCTGTTGCACGAACGCCCCTTTGTATCCTGAAAAATGGTTAATGTTTCCGTAGGAATGCAGATATAATAGGGAGAGATTGTGTGTAAAGGAGACGTGGACGGTGGTGCTTGCTCGTTTTTTACTCGTTCTCTGTGTCTTTTTGGCGCCGCTGCGCGCTCTTGCCGCCGCGCCGACGGATCTGCCGTCGCTGCTCCTTGTGACGGCTGCGGCGTCGGAGGCGGCGTACTGCGGGGAACTGCCCGAACTCCTGCGCGCGCGCCTCGTGGCAGCGGGCTGGCAGATCGCCTCATATGAGACGCCGGGGCATCGGGGGACGGTCGGACGGTTCTTCCATATGGTGCGGACGGATGCGGATGGGGCAGAGACGCATCTCATCGCATTTCCGGGGACGGAGCGCGGGAGTGATGTGTGGACGGATCTCCGGATCGGGCGTGCGGTGTTCGGCGG
>CALALM010000057.1 GCA_937925565.1 uncultured Centipeda sp. | reverse complement strand
TGCGGGCAAAAAAGATACGTCAAGATGGCGGTGCTGAATTTATCAGTGCTTCCCTAATGTTTCATTGCTCAGAATTCCCCGAGAAAGCTCCCAATCTGCTCCTCTGTCACCATGCGCATATCTGCACCATTTTCCCACGCCTTTGCCCATTCCACCGTTTGCTCTACGGCCTCGGCGATATGCCACTGCGGACGCCAACCGAGTTCACTCTTGATCTTCGAGCAGTCGAGCTTTAGGAAGTGTGCTTCATGTGGACCATTATCCGCATGTGTCCGCCAGTGTATGCCTTCTCCCCAAGCCTGACAGAAAATATCAGCGAGTTCGCCCGTCGTCACGCAGTCCGCATCGTCGGGTCCCACATTCCACGCACCGACAAGGGAGGCGTCTGCCGCCTGTCGTGCCGCAATCGTAAGATAGACGGAGAGTGGCTCCAAGACGTGCTGATAGGGGCGCGTCGAGTGGGGATTGCGGATGTCGATCACCTGCCCGCACACGGCTGCGCGGATGCAGTCGGGTATAATGCGGTCGGGCGCAAAATCCCCGCCGCCGATCACGTTGCCCGCGCGCGCCGTTGAGAGGCGTACCGCTCCATCTGCAAAAAAACTCTGCCGATAGCTGTAAACCGCAAGCTCGGCGCAACTCTTGCTCGCCGAATATGGATCATAGCCCATGAGCGGCTCGTTCTCGCGGTAGCCCCATGCCCATTCCTTGTTTTCGTACACCTTGTCCGTCGTCACGACGAGCACGGAGCGCACACTGTCCGACATTCGCACGCAGTCAAGAAGATGCACCGTCCCCATCATGTTCGCCGCAAAAGTCTCCACCGGCTGACGATAGCTTTCGCGCACAATCGGTTGTGCAGCAAGGTGGAACACAATCTCCGGACGTGCCTCATCAAATATACGAGAGAGCGTCGCAAAATCCCGCACATCACCGCGCACATCGCGCATCTCTTTTAAGATACCGAGCCGCTGAAGTGCCTCCGCGCCGCCCGCCGTCGGTACATCCAGCGCATACCCCGTCACCTCTGCACCTGCACGCAAAAGCAGGAGCGAGAGCCACATCCCCTATGTCCCGTGATGAAGACACGTTTTCCCCGATAAAAACTTAGATCGCTCATCTTTCCCTCCGAACTCTCTCCTTTGTCCCCTACCGAACGGATATGTCCTCCTTATTCAGATGTTCAGGAGCTGCGCCTCAAATCGCGCAGCCTCTGCAATATTATGGCAGCCAAACGCCGTCGGGTCAAGTGTAATCATCTTATCTTGCTCGGAGTACCCTTGCTTAATATGAGGCACTGTTCCACTCGGATTGTTGATTTGTTCCAAACGACTGCACACTCTTTCATAAAAAGACAGACATTGATCGTGTATGAACGAGGAACACAACGTACTCGCATAGAGCAACAACCCCCAAAAACGTTCAAAACGCAGATCTGTCAAAAATATATGATCCGCCAGATCCGTATAACCTACCTCAGGTCGAAAATTCATCGGAATGCCAAACTCTCCAAAACGGCATAAGGTCATATAGAAGATAAAGGTATCTGCCGTAATGATATAGGGAATTGCCATCTCTGCTCCGCGAGGAACATACTCTCCCAGGCGTGCACGAAGTGGAACATTCGGCTGCGCAGGAGGAACGCCTGCCACATCATAGGCTATATTCGCAGATGCTCCTCCAATGGAATGTCCGGACATCCCCGCGATCGTAAGTGGACATTGGATTTCAACACACTCCTTCTGCAGCAAGAGGTTGACCGCCCCCATGTAGATATCCTGACAGCCTCCATCAATGATGCGTCCTGTTTTCCTTAGAACCTCTCTCAAATATCCATGCCGGAACCCCGAATTGATATAGAAAAGTGGAATACGATATAAAACGGCTTTAATATTTGCAATAATTCCTGCATGCTCTCCACGCAGAGGGTATGCCATATACTGTTCAGAAACATCTTTCTCAAAAAACTGAATCCTCTGTACAGATACCTCTGCAGATCCCGGCCACAGAAAGTAATCCCGACGCCATGAAAAAAAAGAAGCAGACGGATAGTCCTTCATTGCTTGTTTGATGTATCTGAGCGCCCACGGAAGAACCCCATCATCCGCCCCCAAGGAAAAGATAAACGCACCGTGCGCATGCAGGTAGGCATATTCAAAACTCTTGTCCAGAGGCAGCACAAAAGGTGTCTTATAGTAACGGACACGGGGATCATTCAATTCATCAATGAAACGGCGCACCTCTATATGATCCGGATCCGAATTGTCACTGATAACGATTTCATAAGAGCCGTCATAGTCGATCGCAAGGCATGTCTCTACGGTATACCTAAGCGTGTTCGCCGAGTTCCGCACAGGAATAACGATCGAAAAGTCACAGGATGTCGGCGCGTCGAGCAGTGGCTCAACCTGCTCCCCATAAAGATAGCTGATGTACTTCAGATAGTCCCCTGTCCACGCAAAGCCAAATCCATATGAAAACTGCGGCGGCAGACAATAGGAAAGGCGCTGAATGTCTCCCCCAAGCTCCTCCTGCATATGAAGTCCATTCATACGGTTATCGCGTGCAAAGACGATAAGCGGAGCCTCCTGCTCCGTACTTCTCGATAAGAGGCGCACGATAGCAGGAATGGCACTTTCCTCCCTGCCGTCCGCATGGCGATATTTTCCTGCGTCGAGCACAATCTGCTCTTCTTCGGCACGCGCCTCCCGGATGCAGTGCAAGGCATAAGTATTCAGATCCTTTACTGTCTCCACCGCCGAAGTCTCGCGTATCAGTATGGATTGCTGCCCAAGTATCCTGAGTGCACGGGAGAGCACCTGTTGATCAGAGGTATCTTCTTCGGTACCGATCAGCAGGAAGAGGTTGCTGTTCCCGTCTGTAAACATCCGCAACAAAAAGCCGAAGTTCCCCCGACAGACCGGATCCGGATAGGGAATGCCCGTATCCTCAACAAGAAGATTGTCATAGTCCTCCCGTTCCATCATCCTGCAATACGCCATCATCAAGATGAAATAGGCAAGCATATTTCGCGTAACATAATATGCCTCTGCCAGAGAACGCATGAGATCGGGGTTTGACGGCTCCGCCAGAAATTCCACTTTCCGCTCATTCAGCTGCACAAAAGCTTCCTGTGGCAAGATTCCGTTTTGGTAGAATGCAGAGGAAAATTTCGTCTGACGCCACTCCGGCGTTCCCTCAGGAAATGTACGGCTCTTGAGTTCAAAGACATCGGCGAGCACCGGAAAAGAATAATACTCCTGCGCTGTATGGTCAAGGATATGGCGACATTTCGCCCCATCCTCCCCCCGCGCGATCATCAGCGCAACAACAGCGCAGATGTATTCCATCTGCTTGGGGAAGATGCGACGCAGTCTCCCCAACTCTTCTTCTGCAGTTTTCAGATCCTCTGCCGTCCCCCGTTCGATGTGCTCACGCGCGCGGCGTACCGTCTCTCTATACGCCGGACCATCCATCCCCATATCTTCTCTCCCTATTTTCATCAAATTACGTCATATTTCATTTTTGCGTTCTGACAATCCCGAAAACTCCCCTACGTCCGCTTCTTTGCGATGACCTAAAGCTCTGCAGACCGCTGAATCCGAGCTTTTTGCAAAAGCGTGAGATTGTGATCTCGGAGCTGCCGACCGCAGCCGCAAGATCCGAAATTGTCTGCTCCATCACCTCACTCACATGCGCGGACACATAGTCCGCGATGCGCTTTTCCGTCCGTGTCATATGCGCATAACTGCCGCGCATCACGGGCAGCGGCAGATTCTCCGCCGACATCATCCCACACCCCTTCGCTGCTATTTCTTCTCATTATAACAAAAAGATTAACATAAAAAAACACCTCCCGCAAAATTCCTTGCAGAAGGTGTTTCTCCATGACAGGGCAAAATCTGTACCAACTATCATGCGTCGGTCAAAAAGCAAGTATACTATCATATTCTATTTTATAAATTGTTTAATATATATCATATCATTCTTTTACAGCCGTTATGTGCGAATGGCGGGCAATCGCTGCCGCCATCTCCTCCATGTTCGGAAGGACAAGGACGCGTAGCCCCGTGCGACACTCCACGAGATCAAAACCGTGCGCAATATTGGTCAGCGCGACAGCGTGCGTCAGGATACGCGCGACCCGCACCTGTCCGCTGCGGATGAGCGAAAGGGCGCGTGCGTTGTGACGGGGCGCGGAGGAGAATGCGCCATAGAGCCCAATCTGCCGATAGTGAACGAGATTGACATCAAGAGGAAGCGGCGTCGCCCCCTGCGGCAGCCCCGCAAAGAGGGACACGCGTCCCATGCGTGCCGTCATAGCGATCCCCGCCGCCATCGCCGCAGCACTCCCTGCCGTCACGATAACGACGTCGGCGCCGCGCCCGTCTGTCACGTCGAGCACTGCCTGCACTCCGCCGTCCGCACCTGTTTCGATATAAGAGTCATATCCCATGTCGCGCACATCGGCAAGCCGCTGTGCGCTGCGGTTGAGCAGAAGGACACGCGCCCCCGCCGCCCGTGCCAGCTCCGCGTGCAGGATGCCGATGGGACCCGCGCCGATAACGGCCACGGTTTCCCCCGTCCCGATACCGAGTGCCTCCTGCCCGTTTACCACACAGGCAAGTGGCTCTGTGAGAGCTGCGGCAAGATCATCCACATCGTCGGGAATGCGCTGCACATTCCCGAGACGCACGGCACGCGCAGGAATCCGCACATATTCGGCAAAGGCGCCGTCCATGCTGAACCCGATCGTCTCGCGATGCCCGCAGAGGTGTGTATGCCCCGCACGACAGTAAGCACATTCTCCGCAGCCGACGGCGGGCGCAGCGACAACGTGCACCCCCATGAAGTCCTGCGACACGTCCGCGCCTGCCTCCACCACAATGCCCGCAAACTCATGCCCGAGGATGACCGGCGGGTGAATCTTCGGATGCCCGTACCGCAGCGTGCGCAGATCACCGCCGCAGATCGCACACGCACGCACGCGCACAAGCAGTTCCCCGGTACCGATGCGCGGAGTATCCCGCTCCTCCACACGTACATCCCCGATTCCATGATAGACTGCCGCTTTCATGGACGCACCTCCTCCCCGTTTTTCATCATTATAGCAGAGCGCGAAAATTCGCGCAGAGATTTTTATATTAGGATATTCCGACATGCTTGGGATGCTTTTTCATATTCAAATACGCAGCAAAAAGCAAGAATTTATAGTATGCCTTCTTAGAGAACCCACTTCAACAACAAAAAATTCAAACATACCCAAAAATTTACCAAGATATTAAAGTTCTCAATCTAAAAATCGTGCTATACTATTTTACAAGGAACGAAGGAAACACTTCTCTCTACAGGAAAGGCGGTTATTCCTATGATTAAAGTCGGTATCATCGGCGCCGGCCGTATCGGTCACGTCCACGGCGAGAGCATCTCGAAGTTCGTCAAGAACGCGACGGTGAAGGGCATTGCAGATCCCTTCATGAACGAGAAAATCGAGGCGTGGGCAAAGTCCATCGGCGTGGAGATCATCACGAAGGACTATCACGACATCCTCAATGATCCCGAGATCGAGGCAGTCCTCATCTGCGCCTCCACGGATCAGCATGCTCCCATCTCCATTGAGGCGCTGCGTGCGGGCAAGCATGTCTTCTGTGAGAAGCCCATCGATCACGATGTGGAGAAGATCAAGGAAGTTCTCGCGGTCGTCAAGGAGACGGGCAAGAAGTATCAGGTCGGCTTCAATCGCCGCTTTGACCACAACTTCCGCGCGATCCATGAGGCGGTCAAGGCGGGCAAGGTCGGCAGGCAACAGATCATCAAGATCACGTCGCGTGATCCGGAGCCGCCGCCGATTGCATACGTCAAGGTATCGGGCGGCATCTTCATGGACATGACCATCCATGATTTCGACATGGTGCGCTATCTCTCCGGCTCCGAGGTCGAGGAGGTCTTCGCGGTCGGCTCCGTCACCGTCGATCCCGAGATCGGCAAGGCGGGCGACGTGGATACTGCCGTCATCACGCTGAAGCTCGCAAACGGCGCAACGGCGGTCATCGACAACTGCCGCGCAGCATGCTATGGCTACGATCAGCGCGCCGAGGTGTTCGGCACGGAGGGAGCCATCGCGATCAGCAACGACTCCGACTCGAATGCGGTATTCTCCGGCAAGGACGGCGTCATCGCCGAGAAGCCGATGTTCTTCTTCCTCGAGCGCTACATGGCAGCCTATGCGCGTGAGATTGACGAGTTCGTCGAGGCGATCGTGAACAACACGGAGACGCCCGTGAACGCAAACGACGGACTCCAGCCCGTACTCATCGGTCTCGCCGCAAAGAGGTCCTGTGAGAAAGGTCGTCCCGTCACCCTCGCGGAGATCAAGAAAGAATACCGTCTCTGAACGCCCCCCCTCGTAAAGTTTCATCGAAAAAGCCCTCCACTGTGAGGGCTTTTTTCTTGCGCTTTTATACTTTTATTGGTAATATATAGTTATATTTTGGTCATATTGCACACGTTATGATGAGAGGGGGTTGCCATGCTCCAATATTTTCCGAAACGCAATTATCGCCCGACCTTTCAAAAAGCCTCCGTTCCTGCCCTTGCCTATATCTGCAACGTGGGTCCTGAGGCGTCGTATATGCCGCGCAGTCTGCACGAGCATCCGCATCTGGCGGAGATCCTGCTCCTTTACAGCGGCGCGGGCATCTACATGATCGACGGACGCCGTTACACGGCGCAGAAGGGCGACCTCATCCTCTACAACAGTCATGTCGTCCACGATGAGCATGGCGGCAGCGGCAGCGGGCTTGGCACGTACTGCGCGGCAATTAGCGGTCTCGTCATCGACGGGCTTCCTGCGGGGCATATCCTCCCGCAGGAGCTTTCCCCAGTTCAGTCAGCGGGGGAGGATTTCGAGGAGTTCTTCGCACTTTTCACCGCAATCGAAAAGGAGGCGCCGCGCCATCCTGAGACGGCGCATTATCTTACGCTGGCACTCGTGACAAAGACGACGGCTCTCCTCGCAGACTGCGGACAGCCCGAGGCAGCGGCTGTGCCGACGCTGGTCAAGGAGGCGCGTGCCTACATTGACCAAAACTACAAGGAAGCCATCTGCCTTGCGGATATCGCGCGCGCCACGCACACGAATCCCTACTACCTCGCCCACCTCTTCAAGGAGGAGATCGGACTCTCCCCCATGAAGTATGTGGCGCTCCGCCGCATGGGTGAGGCGCAGAATCTGCTCATCAACACGGAGATGAGCATTACACAGATTGCTGCCCACGTCGGCTACAACAACTCCAACTATTTTCAGTCCGTCTTTAAGCGTGCGATGGGCATGACCCCGCGTGAATACCGCACACGCTGGGTACGCTAAACTGCCGCCCACACAACAATCCCCCGCCCGTGCCACACAACCCGAGCGGGGGATTGCTCTATGATTTTATACAGGCGCAGTGCAAAAATTACTGCTCCGTGCTGCCCTCCCAAGTACCGACGACACGCTTGCCGGCTTCCTCGTCAAACCAGTGCGAGGTAACGGTCTTGGCGCGCGTGAAGAAGAGGACGCCATCCCTGCCGAGCACGTGGAGATCGCCGAAAAAGGAATCCTTGTTGCCCGAGAACGGATAGTAAGCGCTCGGCACGGGAATGCCGACGTTGACGCCGACCATGCCGCCATCCGTATCCATGACAAACTTGCGCGCATAGTAGCCGCTGCTCGTGAAGATGCACGAACCGTTCGCGAACGGATTTGCGTTCATGATGCGGATGCCTTCCTCGTAGTTCCTGACGCGCTTGATGCATGTGACAGGTCCGAAGATCTCCTGATCACCAACCGCCATGCCGGGTTTGACATGATCGAGGATCGTGGGCCCGACGAAGAAGCCGTTCTCATAGCCCGCAACTTTCGTCTGACGCCCATCGAGCACGAGGACCGCGCCCTCATCGACGCCTTTTTGGATCCAGTCGCTGACCTTCTGCTGGTGATCCGCGTTGACCACGGGACCGAGCTGTGTCTCTTCCTTATAGGCGCAGCCGATCGTGAGTGCCTCCGCCTTTTTCTTCAGCAAGGCGACAAACGCATCCGCGATGCTCTCCTCGACGACAACGACGGGCAGAGCCATGCAGCGCATGCCCGCGCAGCCAAACGTGGAGTTGATGATCGCATTCGTGGATGCCTCAAGATTTGCATCCGCGAGCAGGAGCGCGTGGTTCTTCGCCTCGCACTGCGCCTGCACGCGCTTGCCGTGGGCCGCCGCAACGGAGTAAATGTGCTTTCCTGCGCCCGTCGTTCCGACGAACGTGACCGCCTTGACGCGCGGATCGGTGAGGAATACCTCGCCTTCCTTGCGGCTCGTCGTCACGATGTTGACTACGCCCTTCGGGAAGCCCGCCTCCTCGTAGAAGAGTTCGAGCATGCGCATGGAGGTCAGCGGTGTCTGGCTGCTCGCCTTGAGCACGACCGTGTTGCCGCAGACAATGGCGAGCGGCACCATCCAGCCCCACGGAATCATCGCGGGGAAGTTCATCGGTACAATGCCCGCCACAACGCCGAGCGGGAAACGGTACGATGTCGTATCATAGCCGCCCGTGACCTGCATTGCTCCGCTGCCCTGAATGAGGAGTGGTGCAGCGCACGCCTCCTCCGTCGGCTCGATTGCCTTCTGCACATCGCCGCGCGCCTCGTTCAGCGTCTTGCCCAGTTCCTTCGCGCAGAGGACAGCCAGCTCCTCCTTGTGTGCATAGAGCACATCGCGCCAACGGAACATATACTGCACGCGCTTTGCCATCGACAGCTGCGACCACGACTCGAACGCCTTCTGCGCCGACGCGATTGCAGCCTCGCACTCCTCCACCGTACAACTCGGAACCTCAGCGATCACCTCACCTGTGCTGGAATCCGTGATCGAAATATACTTGTCGCTCGTGGACTGCTTCCACTCACCATCGATACAGTACCCCATCCGTTTCACTTCTGCCATAATATGCTCCTTTCGCACATGTAAAGCTGAAAACAAATATCAGATAATACGAAGTATAGTTCACCATAACATTATTGTCAAGAACCCAAAAGAGCATCAACCATAGATAATTTTTATATATTTCCACATGAAAAATGCCGCATGGGAAACTCCCCACACGGCACCGGTCTATCTGCATGTACTTACTTCACTGCAACCTTCTCATAGAGGTTGACGATTTCTTCCGCCATCTCCTTCATCGCCATGCCGGTCATGACGTAGTCCTGCGCGTGCGCGACGAGGACATTGAACGGATCCTTGAGCGTGCCGTCCGCCTCCTTCTTGAGGAGTTCGGCGGTCTGGAGCTGATGTGCCTTGAGGAACTGTGCATCCGCGTCCTTGAGCGCGCCGCGCGCCTGTCCGAAGCTGCCTTCGCGCGCAGCCTTCAGAGCCTCTGTAACCTTTGCGCGGCCGTCGCCCGCCGCAGCGATGATCGAGAATGCGATTTCTTCCGAATGTGTCTGTGCCATGAGCTTGTCCTCCACATATCTATTATTGTCTGTAAATATCGTCTGTTATGCGCCGAGCAGTTCGCGCTTGATGCGCTCAAGCGCCTCGGGCGCCTGTTTGTCCATCTTCTCGGGGAAGCCGAAATAGGAGACGCAGGCGATGTTGTCGCCGCCGACCTTCGGCGCATCGGGACGGAGCTGACGATTCGCAAAGTCCATCTCGCGCAGCGTCTCGAAGATGCCATCAAAGTCGACCTCGCCCTCGCCCATCGCGAGATGCTGATGAATGGTCATATCTGCACGCCCATGATTGTTGAGCCAAGGCGGATTTGCGATGTAGCGGCAGTCGAGCGTCTGGTTGAACGTATCCGCAAAGAGGACGTGCGTGAGTTCATCCCCCGCATATTTCAGCATCGAGCGCACGTCGCCCTTGCCCGCATCGTAGAAGAAACCGTGCGGCGAGGAGTAGACGTAGCCGAGATGCTTCGAGCGGAACGACTTCACGATATCGCACGCCTCGTTGTTCAGCTCGCAGAAATCGTAGGGATGCGACTGGATCTCGACGCGCAGACCCTCACGCTCGATGATCGGCAGCAGTTCCTCCATGGAACGAAAGAACATCCCGTTGCAGATCTCCTGCTGGTTCGGATCACCCGAGAACTCCGTGTTGATGACGGGCACGCCCATGCTGACTGCGATCTCAATGATGCGCTTCCAGTTGGCGACCGCGTGCCGGCGCTGTTCCTCGGTCGGCCCCGACCAACGATAGACCACGATGAAGGAGGAGATTTCAACCCCCGTCTCCTTGAGTGCCTTGCGATACTCCGCCTCCGTCTCCTCGGAGAAGAGCGGGTGCTTATAGAACGGGTTGATGCGCGGGTGCGGGGATTGCTCGATGTACTTGTAGCCCCAATCCGCAACCTTGTGTACCATGTCGTTGATGCTCATCTGCTTGGCGAGAACATCAACATCGAATGCGATTTTCATGGAAACAACCTCCTCTGATGAATTTTTGATAAAATCATGATATAGAGGTGGACAACTCTTGCCTAATAAACTATCATTGACTCAAATGTTTGTCAAGGGGAGTTTTTAAGAATATTTTGGTGGAGGGAATATCTATGGAAGAAATCGTCGCGATTGTATTCCTGTCCCAGCTTGCGGGCTTCGTCATCAAGGGGCTGGCGGGCTTCGGCAATCCGCTGCTCACAAATCCGCTGATGGCGATGCGGCTGGACAACGTCGTCATCACGCCGACGAACATTCTGCTCGACCTTCCCGTCAACGCGTGGATCTCATGGCGTGCGCGCCACTCCTTTCAGATTCGGCAGGTGCTGCCCGTGCTCATCGCCATTCTGCTCGGCGTCATCCCGGGCACGCTTCTCCTGAAGCTCGGGACGCCGTGGATCATCAAGGCGCTGCTCGGCGTCTTCATCATCGGCCTCGGCGTCGAGATGCTGCTCCGTGACCACACGCGCGGCATGACACCGTGCAACTGGCTGCGCAACCTCCTCTCTTTCGCCTCGGGGGTGATGTCGGGACTCTTTGGCATCAATATGCTCTTCCTCGCGTACATCGAGCGCGTGAGCGCAGACCGCGCAGCATTCCGCGGCAGTATATGCTTTATCTTCCTCATCGAGAACGCCTTCCGCGCACTCACCTATGCGGCAAACGGCATCTTCACCGAGTTCACGCTCATGCTCACCGCTATCTCCGTCCCCGCCGCCATCCTCGGTGTGTGGATCGGCACGATGATCGACCGGCGCATGGGCGAACGCGCCTCGAAGCGTTTCATCATCTTCATCTTTATCCTCGGCGGGCTGTCCATCCTCGTCAAGTCGCTGATATTCCGCGCGTGACGGAATCGCAAGATTTTATAGGAAATCGCGCACAAAATACCAAAATCCCACAGAATCACACCAAGCCAACAGAGGTTCATAATGATAATATATTGTACAATAAACGCGTAAATCTTGTGTATGTGTTGCAGTTGTGAAGGAGGTTTTCCTATGGCAATTCACATCACGGGCGCTCCCTGCTGCTGGGGCGTGGACGACGTGAAGAATCCCTATCTGCCGAAGTGGCAGACGGTGCTCGAAGAGGCGGGCAAGGCGGGCTTTCGTGCCATCGAACTCGGACCGTACGGCTATCTGCCGCTCGACATCGACCTTGTGAGCGCAGAGCTGTCGAAGAACGGCATCTCAATCGTGGCGGGCACGATCTTTGATGATCTTGTCGCTGCGGGCAATTGCGAGAATCTCCTGCGGCAGGTCGACGATATCTGCGACATCATCACGAAGCTGCCGCCGCTGCCGCGCGAGGAGGGGCAGCGGCGCAGGACACCGTATCTCACCGTCATGGACTGGGGACATGACGAGCGCGACTATGCGGCGGGGCATTCAGATCGCGCACCGCGCCTCTCCGATGAGGATTGGGGGCGCATGATGGAGCACATCCGCGCGATTGCAGAGAAGGCGGCGAAGTGGGGCGTACGCGCCGTCATCCATCCGCACGCGGGCGGCTACATCGAGTTCGCGGACGAGATCGACCGTCTGGCAGAGGACATCCCCGACGAGGTCGCGGGGCTTTGCCTTGACACGGGGCATCTGCGCTACTCCGGCATGGATCCGGTGGAGTGGCTGCGCAAATATGCGGATCGGCTCGACTACATCCATTTCAAGGACATCAATGAGAAGGTCTATAATGAAGTCCTCGCCGAGCACATCCGCTTCTTCGAGGGCTGCGGCAAGGGCGCAATGTGCCCCATCGGCACGGGCATGCTCGACTACCCAGCCATCTACAAGCTGCTCACCGAGGAGCTGCACTACGCGGGCTATATCACGGTGGAGCAGGAGCGCGACCCACGCAACGTCGCGACGAGCCTGCGCGACGTGAAGGCGAGCGTCGACTATCTGCACGGACTTGGGTTTGAGTAAGCATCTGCCCCCTGTTGTGGCGCGTACCCCACGCGAACACCTCGTTACGCAAGGATCGCGTGCTTATTCGCCTAAATACCTGCGGACTTCTTAAACGCGCTACGCTTAAACGAAAGAAATCCGCAGGGGGCGAAACGCCCGCTTTACTCACTTGCTCCACTAAGGTTCGCTTCGGGGCAGCGTGCCACAACCGTCCCGCAACATTCGACAAAGAATTCATTCGACATTGGCAGGAATAAAGGAGGATCACCATGATTGACGGAGAGAAATTCTTGGAGCGTCCCATTCGCTGGGCAATGATCGGCGGCGGACGCGGCAGTCAGATCGGCTACATCCATCGCTCGGCGGCGCTGCGCGACAACAATTTCCGGCTCGTTGCAGGCGTGTTCGACATCGATCCGGAGCGCGGACGCGACTTCGGCGAGAAATGCTATGTCGCCCCCGATCGCTGCTACACAAACTACAAGGAGATGTTCGCCGCAGAGGCAAAGCGTGCGGACGGCATCGAGGCAGTCTCCGTCGCAACGCCGAATTTCACGCACTACGAGATTGCAAAGGCAGCGCTTGAGGCAGGACTGCATGTCTACTGCGAGAAGCCCATGTGCTTCTTTTCCAACGAGGCACAGGAGCTGGAGCGTCTGGCGAAGGAGAAGAAGCGCATCATGTTCCTCTCCTACGGCTACTGCGGGCATCAGATGATCGAGCAGGCGCGCCGCATGGTCGCTAGCGGCGACCTCGGCCCCATCCGCATCCTCAATATGCAGTTCGCACACGGCGCACACAACGTCGCGGTCGAAAAGAAGTCGGCAGCGACGGCATGGCGTGTCGACCCGAAGAAGGCGGGTCTTTCCTACGTCCTCGGCGACGTTGGGACGCACATGCTCTATCTGCAGGAGGCAATCGTCCCGAACATCAAGATCCGACGCCTTATGTGCTCGGCACAGAGCTTCGTCGAGGGACGCGCACTTGAGGACAACGCCATGAGCATCATGGAGTACGACAACGGTGCGATCGGCTACATCTGGTCGAGCTGCGTCAACGCAGGTTCCGAGTTCGGCGCACGTTTCCGCATCGTCGGCGAAAAGGCGTCAATCGCATGGGATGCCGAGCATCCGAACCAGCTCCAATACGAGGTGCAGGGAAATATGCAGGGCGCGATGCAGCGCGGTGCGGGTTATCTCTATGCCGAGGCACGCGCGGACGACCGCATCGGCGGCGGTCACCCCGAGGGACTCTTCGAGGCGTGGAGTAACCTCTACACGAAATTCGCACGCGCAATCGACAAGAACGCGAAGGGCGAGGCAATCGACTTCTGGTATCCCGACGTCCATGCGGGCGCGGAGGGCGTGAAGTGGGTTGAGAAATGCGTCGAGTCCGCGAAGAACGAAGGCGCTTGGGTAATGTACTGAGATATCGTGTAAGCACAGGTCTGCCGCATGGTGAAAACATCGTGCGGCAGATTTTTATATTCTCAAAACTACACATTTTTCACAAACTTTTGCAGAAATATATAAAAACATAACCAGAACCTATCAATTTTGAAATGAAAACAGGCAGAAACGTGAAAGCGTGTGCAGCAAAAATCCCCTATACTTAACACAGAACGAAACCTCAACGGCGTGCAGCGGATCCACGCACCGAGGTTTTACAGGAAGCGTTGATAAGAGCTTCATGTTATCCGTGCTTCCCGTCGCACACATTTAATAGGGAGGATTGCAGCATGGCAGAACAAACGCACAAGCAATACCTGAGGCGCGTCACATACGTCTCAACCTTCGGCGGACTCCTCTTCGGCTACGACACGGGTGTTATCAACGGTGCCCTCGCCTATATGTCCCGCCCCGATCAGCTCAATCTGACGCCGGCCGTGGAGGGCTTCGTCGCGAGCGGGCTGCTCTTCGGGGCGGCAATCGGCTCGTTCCTCGGCGGACGAATCGCGGATGCACAGGGGCGCCGCAGGATGCTCCTCGTCCTCGCCGTCATCTTCTTCTTTGCAGCACTTGGCTGTGCCGTCTCCCCGACCGCACCCATTCTCATCGCCTGCCGCTTCGTTCTCGGACTTGCCGTCGGCGGTGCCTCCGTCACCGTTCCCGCCTATCTCGCCGAGATGTCGCCCGCCGACCGGCGCGGGCGCATGGTAACGTAGAACGAGCTGATGATCGTCACAGGTCAGCTCCTCGCCTTCGTCCTCAACGCGATCCTCGGCGTCACCTTCGGTGAGACGGGTCACATCTGGCGCTACATGCTCGCGATTGCAGCCCTGCCCGCCATCGTCCTCTGGTTCGGTATGCTCGCCATACCCGAGAGTCCGCGCTGGCTGGTACTCAACGGACGCGTCAGCGACGCGCTTGAGGTTCTCAAGAAGATCCGCTCCGAAAAGGGCGCGATCTCCGAGTTCAACGAGATTCAGGACAACCTCGAAGCCGAGAAGCATATCGAGAAGGCTTCCTACAGCGACCTCACAACCCCGTGGATCCGCCGCATCGTCTTCATCGGCATGGGCGTCTCCATCTGCCAGCAGATCTCGGGCGTCAACTCCATCATGTACTACGGCACGCAGATCCTCACCGAGGCGGGCTTCTCGACCGAGGCGGCGCTCATCGGCAATGTTGCGAACGGTGTTATCTCCGTCCTTGCCACGCTCTTCGGCATCTGGATGATGGGGCGCCACGGACGCCGCCCGCTCATCATGACCGGACAGATCGGCACCATGGCGTGTCTGCTCGCCATCGGCATTCTCTCGGCGATGCTTGAGGGGACAACGGCTCTCCCCTACGTCGTACTGTCGCTGACCGTCACCTTCCTCTTCTTCCAGCAGGGCTTCCTCTCCCCCGTGACGTGGCTACTGCTCTCCGAGCTGTTCCCGCTGCGTCTGCGCGGCATGGGTATGGGCTGCGCCGTACTCTGCCTCTGGCTCACAAACTTCTGCATCGGCTCGGCGTTCCCGTACTTCCTCTTCACGTTCGGTCTGTCTTTCACGTTCTATATGTTCGCCGCCGTCGGACTGCTCGGACTCGCCTTCGTCTTCAAGTTTGTACCCGAGACGAAGGGACGCTCGCTTGAGCAGATTGAGCACGACTTCCGGCACCACGGCAAAGCGACGGCATAGCACACTGCCGATAAAGGCGCCCCTTCCACCCTGCGCGTGGTTCCCCTCCCCCGTTTCGACGGGGGAGGCTTTTTGTTGCAGAAAGACAAAGCGGCTCTATCATAAATGTTACAAAAGAACGCAGACTGTAAAAGTATAAATCTTTCATCCGACAGATTTTTTGTGCTATACTGATATTATTCAATGGAAAGCGAGGTGCTGTGCCATGACCATCCTCTACTACAAGGCGGCAAAAAAACTGCCGCCCCCACCGGCGTTCGGCGAGGCGCTCCGCCTCATCTACATCGGCTACAATGACCGCGAGGAAACGCTCATGCCCTCCGCCTTCCACCGGCATGAGCACAACCTCGAACTCCAACTGATCTGTCAGGGGCGTGGACACATCCGCATCGCCAGCCGCATGTATGACGTGCAGCGCGGCGATGTCCTCGTCTACAATCAGGGCGTCCTCCACGATGAGAGCGCAGATCCCGCGACGGGACTCTGGTTCTACAACTGTGGCATCAAGGGACTGCAGCTGGAGGGACTGCCCGAGAACTGCCTCCTGCCGGATACAACGGCTCCGCTCCTCCACGCGGGCAATCTCATGCCGACGCTCCGTTCCCTCTTCCGCATCCTCTATGGACAAGTGCAGCAAAAGCACACGGGCAGCGACGCCGTCACCCGTTCCATCCTCACAACACTCCTGCAGATCCTGCTCTTCCAGCTCCCGCACGAACCGATCGCCCCCGTGCGTGAAAAGGATTGCCTCTTCATCGCGCTCAAGGACTACATCGACCGTCACTTCATGGAGGATCTGTCCGTCGAAACGCTGAGCGCACGCGTCCACATGAGCACCTCGGGGCTTGCCCATCAGTTTAAGAAACGCTTCGGCTTCGCGCCCATCCAGTACATCATCCGCCGCCGCATCGGCGAGGCGCAGACGCTCCTCGTCACGACCGACCTCTCCATCACCGAGGTGAGCGCACGCATCGGCTTTGACAACATCAGCTATTTCAACAACCAGTTCAAGAAGTTCACAGGGATGTCCCCGCAGAGCTACCGCAAATACAAGGTCGGCATGAACCAGTACAAGCAGCTCGGCGAGATCGCGGGGCAGGAACGCCGCCGCTAGTGTGCCGAAAGCAGCACACAGGATTTCCCCTGCAGCCTCCCCTTTTGCAGAAAAGTGCAAGTCCTATGGCTTGCACCTCTTTTTTTGCGGAAAAACAGGCAGAAACGGGAAAGCGCGAACGCCGCACCTGCGCTACAATAGAAGCACGATAAGAAGTGGACAGCTTATCATTGGGTTTCATCATCTGAAAAAGGAGCACGGACTATGAAGATCAGCATGAATCAGGCGACCTGCCTGGAGAAATCCAGTCTCGCGAAAGACATGGAACTCTGCGAAAAGTACGGATTCGACATGATCGAACCGCGCACGATGGACGGCATTCCGAACTATCTCAAAACACATACCATCGAGGATCTTGCCGCTGACCTCAAGAAGCACAACCTTCAGCCGCTGGCGTTCAACACCCTGTGCTACTTCAACAACCGCACGCCTGAGGACTATCAGGCGATTCTCGCGGAGCTGCGGCAGATGTGCGAGTGGGGCAAGGTGATCGGCTGCAAGACGGTCATCACCGTGCCGACCGTCGACCTCAAGAAGGTCACGATGCAGGAGATCCACGACTCCGCTGTCAAATGCCTGAAGGAGATGGGTGCCATCGCCGCTAAGTACGGCATGCGCATCTCGGTCGAATTCCTCGGGCATCCTGCGGCATCCATCAACACCTTTGCACAGGCATACGAGATCATTCAGGATGTGGACATGGATAACGTCGGCATCACCGTCGACTGCTTCCACTTCCACGGCATGGGCTCGCAGCTCTCCGATCTCGCAAAGGCGGACGGGAAGAAGATCTTCATCGTCCATCTGAACGACACGGAGGACTTCCCCATCGGCTCGCTGCTCGATGAGGACCGCGTCTTCCCGGGCACGGGCTGCATCCCGCTCGATGCCATCCTGCAGACGCTGAAGAAGATCGGCTGGGCGGCGGACGCCGTATCCCTCGAGCTCTTCCGTCCCGAGTACTACAAGATGGATCCCGAGGATGTCTACCGCATCGGCAAGGAAAAGGTCGACGCCATCGTCAAGCGAAATTTCTAACGAAGCAAGGAGGAAGAACCTATGCTGAGAGTTGGAGTCATCGGCTGCGGCGGTATGGGTCGCGACCACATCAAGCGCCTCACGGAGCGCACGCAGGGTGCAACAGTCATCGCCGTCGTCGACATGGTGGACGAACTCATTGATATGGCTGCTGCAATCGCAGGACCTGACTGCAAGAAGTTCAAGGATGCGGACGAGCTGATCGCCTGTCCCGAAGTCGACGCCGTCTTCATCGTCACTCCGGGCTTTGCACACAAGGACGCACTGCTCTCCGCCATCCGTGCAGGCAAGCGTATCTTCTGCGAGAAACCTCTCTGCACGACCGCCGAGGACTGCCTCACCGTCATCGATGCCGAGGTAAAGAGCGGCAAGCACCTCATTCAGCTCGGCTTTATGCGCCGCTATGACAAGGGCTATCTGCAGATCAAGGAAGCCATCAAGTCCGGCGCATACGGTGCGCCGCTCATGGTGCACTGTACGCACCGCAACCCGCTCGTGCCCGACAGCTACACCACCGAGATGGCGGTACACGACACGGCGATTCACGAGATCGACGTCATTCACTGGCTCGTCGACGACGACTTCGTCTCCGCGCAGGTGCTTTTCCCGCGCGTCACGGGCGCGGCAGCGGCACATCTGAAGGATCCGCAGATCATGCTCCTGCGCACAAAGAGCGGCATCTGCGTCGACGATGAGGTCTTCGTCAACTGCAAGTTCGGCTATGACATCAACTGCGAAGTCGTCTGCGAGGACGGTGCGCTCAAGATGGCGCAGCCCTCCTACCCCGATGTGCGCAAGGATGCAAAGGTCGCGACCACGATCGACACCGACTGCTTCGTCCGCTTCCACGACGCCTACGACGCCGAGGTACAGGGCTGGGTGAACGATGCCGCCACCGGCGTCATCAACGGGCCGAACGCATGGGACGGCTACCTTGCCGCCATCACGGCGGATGCCCTCGTCCGCGCGCAGAAGAGCGGCGCGATCGAGGAGATCAAGCCCGCGCAGGAAAAGCCCGATTTCTATAACTAAAAACTACGCATAAAAAGACACGGCAGAAACGCATCTGCCGTGTCTTTTTGTAAGCCTTTCAAAAAAGATCGCTGTGCTATCCCGTCCGAATCAGCTTCAGAACAAGATTCTTCCCCAGAATTTGATAGACCAAAAGCCAATCCAGTTGGATGTGGCATTCGCGCATTCCCTTGTAGTTTCGCGAGTTGACAAGCGCATGATCGCGATAGGATGGAGGCAGCGTCTCCTCTCTGCACAAGAGATCAATGACCGCTTCCAGCTTTTTTCGGTCACAGCCGCGTTTCATCGCCAACTTATAGTCCCGCTTGAACTGTCCTGTGAAAAGCGGTCTAAGCGTCCAGTGCCTCCATCAGTTCCGAGACACTGTCAAAAGAACCGTACAGTTCCTCGCCCTCTTCCGCATCCTGCATCGCCGCATACGTCGTCTCATTCGGCTCATCCAGACGCACCTCAAAGGGCAGACCGCGGCGGCGCAATGCCTGACGATAAAAGATCCCCGTTGCCGTACTGAGATCAAGTCCAAGCGCCTGAAAGAGTTCCGACGCCTGTGCCCTGAGTTCCGTATCAATATGCAGCGTCAACGCCTCTGTATGCGCCATTGCACCCCCCGCCTTTGTTTCAATTATATCCCCATCAAATTTATTTTGCAATCACATATCCCTCTCAGGTCGTCGAGCAGGATCTCTTCCCCGTGAAAGCCTTCGACCTCCCCCTGAAGCGCGCCAAAATTGGCCGTGAGAATCTGCGCAAGGCAGGTTTTGCGTAAATCCCCCTATAACAGATCACGGGCTGGATGACGCCGCTCTCAAAGGAGCGCGATATGCTCTCCGTCACGCGCATGGCACTCTCCCCGCTCGGCAAGATCCTCTCCGTCTCCGCGACGCTGCCGCTCATTAAGCTCTTTGGCGACACGCAGACCGCGTGGATCGAGGTCATGAGTATATGGGTCGTCGTCGCCATCGGACATCTCACCTCCGCAGAGTGCCATCGACATGATCGTCATGCTCTACGAGTACGGACCACTCGTGATCTGGGCGATCGTCATCCTCATCCTGTACGCCTACAAACTCGACAAACTTTATCCGACAATTATGCATGATCTGATTGCGCGTGACCCAAAGAATGCGGTATAATGAGCAGAAGGAGGTAATTCACATGAGAAAAAACACCGTTATCACCATCAGCCGCCAGTTCGGCAGCGGCGGCCGCCAGATCTCTCGTCTCCTCGCGGAGAAGATGGGCGTCAAGCGCTATGACCAGACGGTCGTCGCCATGGCTGCGGAGAGCCTTGGCGCGGGCGACCAGATCGAGGAGGTCATCAGTCGCTCCTACTCGGTGCCCGAGGCAAGTCTCGGCGCAATCAGCACGGCATCGTTTGACCGCGTGCCTGCGTACAACCAGCTCTACATCGAGCAGGGCAAGATCATCCGCGCCATTGCGGCAAAGGGTGAGGGTGCTGTCTTCCTCGGCCGCTGTGCCGACGTTGTCCTCGCGGGACAGCCTGATGTCTACTCCTTCTTCATCTGCGCCGACGATGAGTTCCGCACAAAGCGTGCGCAGACGCACTACGGCGGCATGAGCCTCAAGCAGCTCAACGAGATTGAAAGCAAACGCAAGAACTACTACTCCTTCTACACGGGCAAGACATGGGGCGATCCGCTGAACTTCGACCTCACGATCAACACGAGCCGTGTGCCGCTGGAGAAGGCCGCCGACCTCATCCTTAGCTACGTCGAATTCTGCCAGGCAGAGTAAAGAAATCGCTGATAAAACAGCCCCTCCAATTGGTGTAGATTTTTTGTTCGAACAAGGTGGAAAACCGGATGCAGAGCGATGCTCTGTGGAGGTTTTTTCGCCGAAGTGCGGGAAAAAGATGCGCTAAGGGACGTAAGCTGAATTATCAGTGGTTTCCCAACCCTCAGAAACAGAAAGTTCCCCACACTGCGGATATATTCCGCAAGACGGGGAACTTTTTCATGCGTTCGGCTGATGCCGATAACTCCCCGGACTGATGCCGACCACGCGCTTGAAAAGTTTGCAGAAATACTGATAGTCCGCGAAGCCCTCCGCCTCGGCGATGTCCTTGATGCGCCCATCCTCGGCGCGCAGCCGCTGCTGCACACGTCCGATGCGCAGACGTGCAAGATGCTCGCTGAAGCTGACACCCGTCGTCTTTTTGAAGAGCGTCGAGAAATACGCTGCGTTCAGATGTACATGCTCGGCGACCTCCGTTTGAGAAAGCTCCTCATGGCAGTGCTCCTCCATATAGCGCAGAGCACTGCGGATCGCAGGATGCGGAAGCCGATGCTCCGCCCCCGTCTTCGTGAGCCATGCGCCGAGTACCGCACGGAGCTGCACGGACATCTCGAACGTTCCGCCCTCCCAGCCCGCCAACCGTTCCCGCAGCAGGCGCTCAAGTTCCTGCGGCGCGATCCGCTGCGCTTGAAGGAGGGTAAAAAAAGCCTCCTCCTCTGCCCGAATCTCCTCCGCACTGCCTTCCTGCACCGCCCGCACAAGACGTGTGAGCGCCGCCTCATGCACTGCCCTGACGGTTCCCGTCGGCACCAGCGTCTGTGCAGAGATGCAGCCCGCTTCTTCATAAAAGAGTGCATCACGCTCCGCATAGAGGCGCCGCCATACATCCTGCAGCGCCACGAGGCTGCGTACGGATGCGGCCGTGACGATGATCGTCTCCACACCGAGATAGCGTTCCATCATGTGCCGCAGCTTTGCCGCCATCTCTTGGAGCGCCCGATCGGCGTGCGCGGAGCCGCCGCGTAGCGTGTAGTCCGCAAGCAGCCCCCAGTCTGCCGCCTCCTCGACGGGCTGAAAGAGTTCCATGCGCAGCACCGTTCCGTCCCTGCCGCACAGATCACGGCACAGATCGTGAAACGCACGGCAAAAAGACGCAAATCCGTCCGACGAAAGTTCCTGCCGGCGCCGTCCCCAGTCCCGTATGTGAATGAGCATCGCCCCTGCGAGCTGAATCTCCGGATCGATCCCGCCCGCACGCGCCAGCGCACGCAATTCATCTTCCCCCACACCGCGCGTAAAGGCGGCAAAGAAGTCCTGCCGCAGCTTCCCGCGTCCAATGCGTACGAGATCGTCCGTGCCGAGCGTCTCCGACACTTCTCCCTCACTTGCCTGCACGCAGCGGTTCAGGAACTCCTCCATCTTCTCCGGTGTCAGATCAGTCTTGAGGATGTAGTCGTCGATACCGAGCTGCATCGCCTCCTTCACATAGGCGAAATCATCATGACAGCTCAGTACGAGGATATGAACAGAGCGCCCCGCCGCCTTGAGTTCTTTGATGAGATCGATGCCATTCATCACAGGCATACATATATCCGTGATGAGGAGCGTCGGCTGCTCCTGCTGCACAAGCGTCAGCGCCTCCTTGCCGTTTTTCGCATCGCCGGCAACGACAAAGCCCATCTCCTCCCATGGGAGCAGCTGCTTCAAGTAGGTGCGTACGAGGAAATCATCATCCGCAATCACGATCTTTTTCATCAGAAGTCCTCCTGCAGCAGATAGTCCTCCGCATTCACCGCCGTGATGAGCGCATTTGTAATGTAACTGTTGGCGGGGATCGTGCGCCCCGCGAGAGCATCGGACACCGCCTCAATCGCCATACGCCCCGTATCGTTTCCATCCTGTGAGATGATGGCATCGATGCGACCGTCACGGAGGGCACGCAGCGCATCGTTCTGCGTGTCCACGCCGACGAGGACGGGATGTGCCGCGTGCGCGGAGAGCGTATCGACCGCACCGAGCGACATGATCGTGCTCGTGACAAACAGCCCCGCGAGATTCGGATGCTCCTCAATCATGTGCTCGGTCTGCAGTGCCGCTTCCCGATACTGCGCAGCATCCATTGTAACTACAGCGAGGCGTAGGCCGCCATGCTCCTGCACGTAGTCCCGAAAGCCCGCGACGCGCTGGCGATGCGCGTCCTGCTGTGCGACCCCCGCGAGGATACCAACCGTACCGCCCTCCGGAATATGTTCCACCATGTACGCCGCAGCCATCTGCCCGATGGCATAGTTGTCCGAGCCAATATAGGGTACGTCGGTGATTTTCTCGTCGATGGTCAGGAGCGGCACCGCTCTCTCCGCCGCCATGCCCGCATACACGTCTGCCCGATCAATGTCCACAGGAGCGATGACAAGTGCGTCCACATCCGCCGCGAGCAGGTCACGCACGATTTGCTCCTGCTCTGCGTAGGCTGCTTCATTTTCGGGTGCCATGACGATGAGCCGCATCCCCTTTTCACGTGCGGTGTTTTCCATACGCGAACGCACAGCAAGCCAATACTCGCTGTCCATCGCCTTGAGCACGACACCCACCTTGTACTCCTGCGGCAAAGGACGCGCTGAGAAATTCAGCTGACCGTAGAAAAGAGCGGCAAGAAATGCGACCGTTACCCAAACGCCAAGCACAATCCAACGGCTCATCATACACCTCCTATCTCCCGTATTCGTCCATATCATACGAAACGGGCAGCATGATAATGGCACGTGTATAGGAACAGCCATCACTCTCATATTGGAGCGTGCCGCGCTCGCCATAGTAGAGGCGTAGACGCTCGCGCACGTTTGCAACCCCCACGCCGGACATGCCGCCAGGGGAAGCCCCATCTGCATACGTCATCCGCTCCACCGTATCCACTCGCATCCCCTGTCCATCGTCCTCCACTGTGAGGCGCAGCACATCGCCCTCGACCACGGAGCGAACGACAATACGACAGGAGGGGCACGCCTCCGACGGCGCGTGCAGAATACTGTTCTCCACGAGCGGCTGCAAGATGAGGCGTGGCACACAGCATGCGAGACTCTCCTGTGCAAGGTCGAACGTCACGGAGAACACGTCCATCATGCGGAACTCCTGTAGGGCAATGTAGCTGCGAAGCGTCGCAATCTCATCGCGGAGCGGGGCAAAACTGCCCTCACGGTTCGTACTCACGCGCAATATCTCGATGAAGCTGCCGAGGAGCGCCGCGATATTCTTCGCCCCCTGCATCAGTGCAGCGAGGCGGATTGCATTCAGCGTATTGTAGATGAAATGCGGTCGTATCTGATACTGCAGTGCCTTCAGCTCCGCCTCCTTCTTTTGAACACGCTCGCCCGCCAGCCGTTCCACAAGGCTCTCGATGTGCGAGAGCATACGATTGAATGCAGCGGCGAGATAGCCGATCTCATCCTTGCCGCGCACCGCAGCACGCACATCGAGGTCGCCCCTGCCGACCGCCTTCATCGTCTCCGCCAACTCCTCCACGGGCGCACTGATGCGCGCCGAGACCGCATACAGAAAGACGGCGGAAAGCGCTGCGATGACGAGCGCACAGAGCACCGTCATCAGCTGCATGAGCAGGATCTGGTGAAGCAGACGATCCTGTTTTTCCACGAGCAGAAGTGTCATGCCAGAGAAGGGAAGCTCCGCCCACGCGATGGTACAGCGCTCGCCGCCAACCCGTGCACTCCCCCGTCCCGCTGGGGCATCCTGCACGAGCGCCCCGATCTCAGCCGTCTCTGCCGCATCGGGCAGACGGCTGCCCGATACGATGCGCCGTGCCCCGTCGAGCAGCAGGACATCGCGGCTCTCATCCCTGCTGAAATCATCGAGGTACGCATAGTATAGTCCGCGTTCACTAACGGTATATGTGAGATCGGCGATCACCGCGTCTTCGCTGTGTACGGCAGCATGATAGAGAAGAACCTTCTTGCGTGCGGCGCCGAGCACATCCTCTGCTGCCAGAGGGCGCAACCCCGTCTGCCGGGCAATCGTCTCCGCCCACACTGTGCGTTCTTCCGGCGGCAGAGTCGCGACCGGACGATAGCCGTTCGCCTTGACGAGAATCCCACGCGCGGGCAGGTAGCAATAGACGGCGTCGACGAGAGGACTCTGTGCCTTGTACTGCTGCAGGAGCAGTGACAGTTTCTGCAGCGCCGCCGGATCTCCCTGCTCTGCAATCTCTTTGATGCGCGCATCAAAGGACGCCTCGAGCGCGATGCGGTAGACCGTCTGAAATCCTCCATCGAGCGCCTTTCCACCGATGTGAACACCGTCATAGAGAGAGTCCGCATAAGCCTCCTCGAAAAAGGACGTCACCCGCTGCTGAAA
>CALALM010000056.1 GCA_937925565.1 uncultured Centipeda sp. | reverse complement strand
AGCAGCGCCTTGCGCAGCTCCTCGCCGCTCTTTGCCGAGAGATAGGCAGGAGCAATGTCAAGCACGGTCTTGCAGCCCTTCGCGCCCTCGGACGCGAGACGGTGCGCAGCGCGCGCATAGGCAGCGAGGACACACGCCGTGAACTCGGGGTTTGAGTCGAGCTTCAGATTGGACTCGATCATATGCATATGCTCACCCCCCTTGCCCGTTGCACCGGAGCGCACGACAAAGCCCGCATGGGGAAGTCCCGCATGATCGCGCTGCAGCTCCTCCTCGCTGATGAAGTGCACCGTCGTGTCGTAGTCCGAGAAATAGTTCGGCATCGTCACGATCGCCTTCTCCACCGCAGCCGCATCCGCGCCCTCCTCGAGCACGACATAGCACTCACGCGTATGCTTCTCGCGCGTCGAGAGCGTCGGATTCGCGCCGCTACGCACCGCCTCGAGCGCGGCAGGAACGGGTACGGTATACTGCTTGGCATCCTTGACCCCCGGAACGCGGCGAATCGCATCCGAGTGTCCCTGACTGACGCCGCGTCCCCAGAACGTATAGTCCGTGCCGCCCGTGAGCACGGCGTTGCCATAGACGCGTGCGAGTGAAAACAGCCCCGGATCCCAGCCGACCGAGATCACGCCGACATGCCCCGCTGCCTTTGCCGCCGCATCCACCGCCGCGAAATGCGCGGGGATATTGGCATGCGTATCGAAGCTGTCAACCACATTGAACAGCTTTGCAAACTCCGGCGTCTGCTTCGGTAGATCGGTCGCAGAACCGCCGCAGAGGATCAGAACGTCGACCTTGTCCTTCCACTCTGCCGCCTTATCCGCAGCAACTACGGGCACATTCGTGCGCGGCTTCACCGACGCGGGATCGCGGCGCGTGAACACGGCGACGAGCTCCATATCCTCATTTGCCTCCACGGCGTACTCCACGCCGCGTCCAAGATTTCCATAGCCAAGAATACCAATACGAATCATAAAAACTCCTTCCGCCATCCCCTTAGACGGCGTAAAACCTTCGAGGAAACGGCTTTCCTCAGTAATGCGGGTGTGCCTTCACATAGTCGACGGGACGCGACCAGTCCACCTGGACATTCGTCTCGTTCCACAGGCGTGTGAGAGCCAGTTCGAAGCTCTCCCGATCCGCGAGCGGAGTGACGGTCTCCTTCGTGAAGTCCATCAGCGTCTTATGCGGCACCTCGACCTCATGATCGACGGCGAGAAAATCCTCCACCGCCTTGCGCCCTTTCTCATCCGCAAGGTTCACCGTCGCCGAATGCGAGGCTGCGTCATAATCAATCCAGCCGAGAACGTCGCCATAGCTGATGGCGACACTGTACGTATCACTCACTCGTATCACCTCTTTTATATCCTGCCCTTATGGGCGTTCCTTATTATAGAACGATTCTCCCACACACGCAACCGCCCGATAAAAATAATTCTGTATACAGAGGAGTGCGGATACTTCGTTTTCAGGTTTTCCCTTGCCGAATACTGCCATATAGGATAAAACAAGTCCACGGGAGGATGCGCGGACAAAAACTGGGGCTGCCGACCGAAGGTGAGCTTCGATCGGCAGCCCCGCTTTTCTATATTATGTGAAACGTCTCAGAACGCCCAGTTGACCTGAACGCCGCCCGCAATGCCGTCGCGCTTGCCCTGCATGCCCATGAGGTTCACACCGTAGCTGACGCTGCCGGATTTCGGTGCGAAGCGATAGCCGAGCTCCAGAATGCCCGTGCCGCCTCCGATGGACGGACTCGGGGTCGCGTAGCCCTGATAGGTCGCCGTTGCCCCGCCGTCAAATTCGTATTCATACGCAAGTCCCGCATAGACCTCGCTGCGCGCGCTGTCTGCGTGCGTATAGCGCGCACCGACGCGGAGGCGGTGCGAATCCACGCCGCCGAAGTCGAGCTCCGCACCCGAGCGCAGCGTCGTCGCATTTCCGTTCTGATGGGAGTAGAAATACTTGGCATAGCCTTCAATCTTATCTCCGCCCGCGAGTTTCCACTCCTTTCCAAGCCCGATATGCCCCGCAACATACGTACCCGAATCATCATAGCTCAGATCTGCGGCATCACCACTGCCCGTATAGTCGCGCGAGAGACGACCCGCGCACAGACTACCCTCGATATAGCTGCCGCTCTCCTGCGTCAGTTTTGCCATCACGCCGCCGCCGATGTAACTCACTTTGCCGCTACCGTGCGTGCCGTCGTCCAGATAGGAATCATACGAGCTGCGCCCGTACTCGACAAAGGGACCGTACATCAGCGTCGCATCGTTCACCTTGTTTTCTCTTGCGAATCCGACATTGAGGTTCCATCCCTTCGCGTCCACATAGGAGCCGGAGTTGATCCGCATATTGGAGCCGCCCTGCGCCGCCCACAGCTGATATTTGCCTGTGTCCGTCCCGACCTCGTCTGCGGGATCTGCGACGGAGGACTCCTCGTCGACCTCAAACGATCTGTCCTCATTCACCACCGACTGTTCAGAGGCCGTCGGCAGTGTCTGCGCAGAGATCGTGCCCGCAGCATCCGCCGCAGCCGCCATCCCCATATTGGTCAGGAGATCGGCACCCGCATTGATCGCTGCTGTCGCTGCCACACGTGTCTCGACCGGCGACTTGCTGCGGCTGTTCACATCGACCCTCTCGACCGTCGCGATGAGTTCGTTTTCTCCGCGCTTTGCAAGGCCGAGCGTATAGTCGAGAATCCCGCCGTGCGATGCTGACATCGTCCGTGCATTTCCCGTATTCC
>CALALM010000055.1 GCA_937925565.1 uncultured Centipeda sp. | reverse complement strand
CACCGAACACAGCGGCACCTGCACCGTCTCCGAAGAGAATGCAGGTATTGCGATCCTGCCAGTCCACAACCTTCGAGAGCACCTCTCCGCCGATGACGAGAACGTGACGATAGACGCCGCTCTCAATGAACTGCGTCGCAATCGAGGAGGCATAGACAAAGCCCGAGCACGCCGCCGAGAGATCGAACGCCGCCGCATGCTTTGCGCCGAGACGATCCTGCAGAACGCATGCCGTCGACGGAATGATGCGGTCGGAGGTGAGCGTTGCCATGATGATGAGATCCAAGTCCGCAGCATCGACGCCCGCATCTCTGAGTGCCATCTCTGCCGCGCGCTGCGCAAGCACAGATACCGGTTCATCATCCGCAGCAATGCGGCGCTCGTGAATGCCCGTGCGCTCGACAATCCAGGCGTCGTTCGTCTGAACCATCTTCTCAAGGTCGAAATTCGTCAGCACTTTATCCGGAACACAGTACCCTGTTCCGAGAATGCCTGCACTGATGTTAGGCACGATCCCTCTCCCCCTCCTTTGCCAGAGCATCACGGATCTGATCCAACACTTTCCCATTCACATAGTCCACAGTCACGCCGATCGCGCTTGCAACAGATTTGGCATCCGATGAACCGTGTCCGATAATGCAGCAGCCGTTCACGCCGAGAAGCGGTGCACCGCCGTACTCTCTGACATCGAGCCGCTTGCCGAAGCGTCGGAGCGTCGGCATGAGGAGGAGTGCTCCCAACTTTGCCATCAGACCCGCACTGCGAATCTCCTCCCGTATGAGTCCCAGAATCGTTTTCGCAAGCCCCTCTGCAAATTTTAGCACAACATTCCCGACAAATCCATCACAAATGACGACATCGAAATTTCCCTTCGGTACATCACGCCCCTCTGCGTTGCCGCAAAAGTGAATGTTCGGCTCCGCCTGGAGCAGTGGATAGGTCTCCTTCGCCTGCTCGTTCCCCTTCGTCTCCTCCTCACCGATATTGAGGAGTCCCACGCGCGGATGCGCGATGCCGAAGACGTGCTGTGCATAGAGCGAGCCCATGACGGCACTCTGTACGAGGTGCTCCGGCTTTGAATCCACATTTGCGCCCGAGTCGAGCATGAGCGTCACGCCGTCCGGTGTCGGCATCGGCGTTGCAATCGAGGGGCGCCCGACACCGCGAATCCGATGCAGGATGAGCTGTGCCGCCGCAACTGCCGCGCCGGTCGAACCGGCAGAAAAGACCGCATCGCAGTTCCCTTCCTTTACAAGACGCGTCGCAACGACAACAGAGGAATCCTTCTTCGTACGCACCGCCTCTGCCGGATGCTCATCCATACCGATGACCTCGGAGGCATGTACGATGGAAATGCGAAGCGCCGCGAGATCCTCACCGTGAAGCTCCGCGCGAATCTTCTCCTCATCCCCGATCAGCACGATCTCACAGTCATACTTCTTCGCCGCGCCCACCGCGCCCCGCACAATCTCCTTCGGTGCGAAATCACCGCCCATCGCGTCGACCGCTATACGCATCCTGCACTCCCTTCTCTCATTCCGTTTTATCGATCAATGATTGAGTGACACCACGATAAATTTTGCACGAAAGACCTCTTTGTTCTCTCGATAGGTTTTTACCCAAACAAAAATCTTATTGCCGCGCACCTTCACAATCTCCGCCTGCGCAATGACCGTATCCCCCTTCTTGATGGGGATCTTGTACTTCACATTGGCAACGCCCGTCATCGCAACAGGAGCGTCGATGATCGCGAGGGCAAGCGAGTTTGCCTGAGAAAAGAGCGCCGTGCCGCGTGCGATCTCCGAATTTGTAAAGAGAAGATCTTCCGTCACGCGCAGTGCCGATGTCCCCCGTACCCCAAGTTCAAGCGATAGGAGATCGCCGATCACCTCAGTATGAGGAATGGCGCGTACTTTCTCGCGTGCATTTTCCGCAAGCGTACGCACGCGGGTGCGCAGCTCCGGAATACCGAGCTCCGTACGGTCAAGCCGTACGGTCTGCACGCTCACCGCAAGCTTTTTTGCAAGTGCCTCGTCGGTCAGAAACGGTTCTTTCCACACCGCCATGACCAGCATCTCCTGCCGCCGTCGTTTTTTTTCCGTCATCACGCCACTCCTCTCCAAAACACATGATGTGCCAAGCCGCATCACGCATTCATTATTTTTTAGCACCTGCTGCTATCAACACGAAAGGATTATACTAGGTACTAAAAAAAATTGCAAGAGGATTTGATTAAAAATAAAAGAACTGCCGCAAAAAGTACACAGACTTCTTGCAGCAGCTCTGCAGGGTT
>CALALM010000054.1 GCA_937925565.1 uncultured Centipeda sp. | reverse complement strand
GAAAGGAAGGAACTTCGGCATTGGATGGGAAGCTGAAATTATATGGGTTTAACAACCTAACCAAAGCGTTGAGCTTCAATATCTATGATATTTGTTATGCGAAATCGGCGCGTGAGCAGCGGGATTATATTAAATATATTGACGAACAATACAATTCCGAGCGGCTCACGAAGATTCTCTCGCAGGTCACAGATATGATCGGCGCACGGATTCTCAACATTGCCAAGCAGGATTATGATCCGCAGGGGGCAAGCGTCACAATGTTGATCGCGGAGGAGGCGGCTGTTGTTTCCGGCAGTAAAAAACCGATCAATGTAAAGGAGCCGATGCCGGAGACCATACTCGCCCACCTCGATAAGAGTCATGTAACGGTGCACACCTATCCCGAGTACCATCCGGATACGAGTATTGCGACCTTCCGCGTGGATATCGATGTGGCGACCTGTGGAGAGATCACGCCGCTGCAGACACTCGACTATCTCATCAGTCAGTTCGACTCGGATATTATCACAATGGACTACCGCGTGCGCGGCTTTACGCGTGATCTGCAGGGGCGCAAGCTATTTGTAGACAGCAAGATGACGTCGATTCAGGAGTTTATCAAGCAGGAAACTCTCGATGAGTACGATGCCGTAGACATCAACCTCTATCAGGCGAGTCTCTTTCACACGCGTATGCTCATCAAGGAGCCGCAGCTGCAGAACTATCTTTTCAATACGGACGTCGATGAGATACCGCCGAAGACGCGTCTGCTCATCAGTACGAGTCTCAGACGCGAGATGATCGAGATTTTCAGCGGACGAAATGTCTATTAAGGAGAAGTCACATCCGTTGACTGTATCCATATATTGAGGGAGCTGGTTCTGTGCCCATGTTCAAAAAATCCCTCGTTACCTTGATCGTTCTTGCCCTTGCCGTTCTCGGTGGAACCATGTATGGCTACTATGCGGAACAGCAGGCTATTGTACTCGATGAGGGGACACGCGAAAAGGCTGTGGCACCGCGCTCCATTGTGGTCTATGTGACGGGTGAGGTCAAAAAACCGGGACTGGTCACACTCACGGAGGGACAACGTGTTGCCGATGCGGTGAACGCCGTCGGCGGTGTGATCGAGACGGCAGATATCGAGCGTGTCAATATGGCGGCACTTCTTGAGGACGGCATGCAGGTTCGTGTGCCGGAGCGCATCACAAGGGATGCAGAACATCCAAAAAATGCGCCGACCGGAAAAAATGCAGAGGGACAGATCAACCTCAACACCGCGAGCGAAAAGGAACTGCAGGAATTGCCCGGTATCGGTCCCGCGATGTCGGCACGCATCATCGAATATCGTGAAGCAAATGGAGATTTCCAAAATATTGAAGACATCAAAAAAGTACGCGGCATTGGCAATGCCAAATTTGAAAAACTGAAAGACAAGGTGACCATATGAAGATGGGACAATATCAACTCTCGTTCCTCAGCGGTCTCCTTGCGGCGTTTGGACTTGGAATTCTCTGCGGCGCACGGCTGCATATTTCCTTTACGGCATATTTTCCGTATTTGACTGTACTCCTGCTCACCGCTACACTTGCCTCCGGCATCCTTGTTCTGAAACAGAGTGAACGAACATGGATCGCCTTTGTGGGGCTTTTTTTCATGTTGGGGTTCTTTCGTTTTTCAGCCGCATACGAGCTCCCTGCCCATGATATTTCACAGATGACTGGGAAAGATACGCGCATCCACGGAGTTCTGACCGATGCGCCCAGAGTGACAACGGATGCAGACGGGATTCAACACATACGCTATACGGCTACCATTCGCGGGATTGAACAGGGGCGCGAGGAACAGGCGGGAAGCGGCAAAATCTATATTTACACGAGGCGAGACTCTGCAGAGGAGGAGCCTGTCGGGCAGATTGGAGATCGCATCACGGCAGAGGGAAAAATTCGCCGCCCTACATACTATCAAAATCCGGGGCAGATCAACACGCGATATCTTCTGCGCTGTGAGGGCATCACGGCAAGACTCTCCGCGCGCGAAAACAGCATAGAGATTGAATCCAATGAAGAGCCGACCTATGCGCAGGCTTTTCTCCAGTGGGCGGCACAGGTGCGCGCCCACTATTTCGAGTGCATGGCAGAGGTCATGCCGCGCACTGATGCTGCCGCAATCTTCGCCATGCTCTTTGGCGGGTATGAAGGGATACATCCGGAACTGCTTGAGGCATTTACGACTACGGGAATCGTACACATTCTCTCCGTATCCGGTTCCCATATCAGCCTGCTCGCAGCCGTCATTGCATGGATGGCGCTCTTCTTTCGTCTGCCGCGCTGGATTTCGGCAGCTGCGGTGATCCTTGCGATTATCGTCTACGTGATTCTCGCGGGTCTTGTCCCGCCCGCTGTGCGCTCCGGCATTATGGGCGCAGTTGCTTTTCTGGGGCTGATTCTCGGGCGGGAGCGCGACGCACAATATCTGCTCATACTGACGGGGCTTTTGATGCTTCTCGTTTCGCCGCTTCTCTTCTTTCATATCAGCTTTCAACTCTCGTTTCTGGCGACGGCAGGGCTGCTCTTTCTCGCGCCTGTCCTGCGCACGTGGATGGAACGTCTGCCGCGCGTCGTTGCGGCGAGTCTTTCCATCACGATGGGGGCACAGCTGGCAACTCTGCCCATCCTCGCATGGCATTTTAATCAAATATCACTGTCATCGCTCCTCTCCAATCTCATTGTCGTTCCTGTAGTCGACCTCATCATCATTTTGGGGCTTGCCGGAGGGATTGCAGCATTTCTTGTTCCCGTCCTCGGTCAGATTGTATTTGCCTTTGACAGCCTGCTCCTCGGAATTACGTTCGAGATGACGCGGGCGATCGCAGCCCTGCCTCTTTCCAGTATTTGGCTCCCGTCAATGGGGCTGCCTGCGGGGCTTTGCTACTATGCAATCCTCTCCATCGTATTTATTCCGCAGGAATATCGTGCAAAAGCAAAGGAATTCATTTATATTTTTCGGAATTACATCATAATTGTTTTTGTTTTTCTTCTTATTTTTCTTTTCTCATGGCAGACAATGCGTCCGCGTGAGATGGCAGTCCATTTTATTGATGTCGGACAAGGAGATGCGGCTCTCGTTGTGACGCCGCACGGTCATGCCATGCTCTTTGATACGGGCGGAACGCGCGACGGCGCTTTTGACATCGGTGCGCGTGTCGATGTTCCATACCTCCTGCACTATGGCATTCGCGAGGTGGACTATATCTTCCTCTCACACGCGCACGAGGATCATACGGCAGGAGCAGGGGCTATTCTCTCACGCATGCCGGTGAGGCATGTCTATACCGCCGATGAGGGAACGGCGGCATATGCACGGAGTATGCGCCTCGGTGACGCCAACCCAGTGCTGATGAAGCTGAGCAGAGCGGTGGAGGGGGAGTCCTTCACGTTAGACGGGGTGACGGTCGATGTTCTCTATGCACCCTCCTATGAAGCGGTGGAGCATACGACGGGGAACGAGGTTTCGAATGTCTATCGCGTCCGCTATAGGAATGCAAGCTTTCTCTTTACCGGCGATCTCGTAAAGGAACACGAGGAGCAAATGATCGCACACGGAACGGACCTTCATGTGGCGGTGCTCAAGGTGCCGCACCACGGCTCGGATACGTCGAGCTGTGAGGATTTCGTTCGGGCAGTGAATCCGCTCTATGCCGTCTACTGTGTCGGAGCGGACAATTCCTTTGGACACCCGCGTCCCGCTGTTTTGGAACGATATGAGCATATGGGGGCACGAACGCTCCGCACGGACAGGGACGGTGCCATCGTCTTTCGCACAGATGGGGAGCATCTATCGGTCAGCACTTTTGCAGCGGAGAATTTTTTGGAGGAGTAATTGCGGAGGTCATATCTTTCCCTTATAATAGGAGTAGCAAGGGAATCGCTGATAAAATGAAGTCCGTCAGATTGGCGTAGATTTTTTCGTCC
>CALALM010000053.1 GCA_937925565.1 uncultured Centipeda sp. | reverse complement strand
GCATTTCGTTGCATTTGTCAAGGTGATGCAGATACGCCCGGCTGTAATGGCGGCAAAAAAGGAGAAAAAAGCTGGTACGCCCGGCACACGATTTATCATTCTTGATCCGAATGGTGAATACGCAACATCGTTTTCTGATATGGAGAATGTTCGTATCTATGGCGTTGAGAAAAATGAACGTGCTCATATCGAACAATTAAATATTCCCATTTGGCTTTGGAATACCGCCGAGTGGGTGTCCTTTGCTCAAGCAAGCGGCAAAGCACAGAAGCCTACGCTTGTACAGGCGCTAAGATGTGTAAGGGATGGGCAGATAGAAGTTGCACCTACGTACAGGGCGGAGATGCGGCGTTTCCTAAGAAGTCTGGTGGCAATCTCCACGGTGGAATATAATTCAGGGACTCCTTGGGGGATCTATGCTAAGACCAAAGGCTTCTTTATGAAGATCGAAAAGTGGAAAGAAGGAATGCAAGCATCTGATGTATGTACGGAGGATGAATCTGCCGCGTTGCTGGCATTGAATGAATATCTTGAGGAACTGATTACGGCACGGAAGGGGCAATATCCTCATTATGATTTCAGAAAAGAAGAAGTAAAGGATTTAATTTCTCGATTAAGAGTGGCGCATCAAGTCTTTGGCGGCTCAGATGAAGATGTGCTTCCAATAGATGCAGATACACCGCGTCCGTTTACAGGAGCAGATTTCCTGCGCAGTCTTGAGGCAAATGCGGATCTCATGGGTACATCAGAATATGTGGAAACTATGCTGATGCGTATAAAGACACTCCTTTCAGATGCGAAGCTAAAGCCTGTGATCTCTGTGGAATCCGACATTACGCTGGAGAGTTGGCTTGCTCAATATATATGCCCGTCCGATGATACTGGCAGTTCCATTACCATTATAGACCTCTCGCTTTTACCAGCCGAGCTAGTACACATCGTTACAGCTGTTATGGCACGTATCACATTGGAGGCATTGCAGCGCTATCGACGCGCATATCATGGGGCGACACTGCCTACCGTTTTGGTGATGGAAGAGGCACATACATTTATCAAACGGTATCGGGATGATGTGGAAAATGTCGATGCGTCTGCGATGTGTACACGCGTATTCGAGAAGATCGCGCGTGAAGGAAGGAAATTCGGGTTGGGATTGGTTCTGTCTTCGCAACGTCCGAGTGAGTTGTCGCCGACGGTTCTTTCGCAGTGTAATACTTTCTTGCTGCACCGACTTTCCAATGACCGAGATCAAGAACTGGTGAGCAAACTCGTGCCTGATAATCTCCGAGCACTGCTGCGCGAATTGCCTTCTCTGCCATCGAGAAATGCAATTTTATTAGGCTGGGCAACGGAACTTCCTGTTATGGTTAGGATGAATCATTTGCATGATGATTTCAGACCTCGATCAGATGATCCTGGGTATTGGGATGCCTGGACGAATAGCAAATCAGGTGTGATTTGGAAAGAAATATCTGATGTATGGCAGGAGAATGCAAGAGGATCAAGTGAGGATCTATCATTTCTTGACTAAATGAAGAAAGTATCGATCGTTTTTTTGATAAAAGATGTGGAGTGTGTGAGTATATGCTATAATAACCCCAAAAGGGGGCGACGCGGCGCAGCCATGATAGCATCAGCATATACGGACATGATCGAAGAAAACAAGCCAAAACCTATTCTGAAATGGGCGGGCGGAAAGACGCAGCTGCTTGGGGCACTATGTGACAAAATCCCGCCGCACTATGGCAAATATATCGAGCCATTCTTGGGCGGTGGGGCGCTTTTTTTTGCATTGGCGCCGGAGCATGCCATCCTCGCGGACAGCAATCCAGAGCTCATCAATATGTACCGTGAAGTCGCATCGAACGCAGAGCAGGTCATCGCATATCTGGAGCAGTATGAGAATACCAGCGAGCGCTTCTATGAGGTGCGTGCACTTGATTGGGAGTACCTGCCTCCAGCAGAGGCTGCTGCACGGATGATCTTCCTCAACAAGACTTGTTTTAACGGGCTTTATCGTGTCAATAAAAAGGGGCAGTTCAATGTTCCTTTTGGGCGGTATAAAAATCCAAAAATCTGTGATCGTGCGGCGATTCTTGCGGCGTCGCATGTCCTTTCGCGTGCAGAGATCATCTGCGGCGATTATCTGGATGTCTTGGAACATCATGCGGCGGCGGGGGATCTGATCTTTCTGGATCCGCCGTACCTGCCGATCTCGGCATATGCGGATTTCAAGCGCTATACGAAAGAGCAGTTCTACGAAGAGGATCATGTGCGTCTCGCAGAGATGGTCGCACGTCTCTATGAGCGTGGGTGCTATGTGATCCTTACGAACTCGAATCATCCGCTTGTGCATGAGCTTTATGCGCCGTACCGGATTGATATCATTCAGACGAAGCGGCATATTTCCTGTAATGGGAAGAGTCGTAAAGGAGAAGATGTAATCGTAACAGCAACCCCTGCGCCGTATCCGCGTATTACGCTCGGCGAGGTACCTCTTTCGCCGCAGACTTCACACTATCCGCCGACGCGCTTCATGGGGTCAAAGCAGAAGCTTCTCCATGAGGTTTGGGCGGTCGCGTCACAGTTTGGCGCAGAGACCATTACAGATCTCTTTTCTGGCTCGGGGATTGTCAGCTATATGTTCAAGGCGCAGGGCAAGACTGTCCTGAGCAATGATTATATGGCGATGTCAGCGACGTTCTCAAAGGCGATGGTGGAAAACAATACGGTTACACTTTCGTCACGCACGGCGGAGGAGTTGCTTCTCGCGCAGAAGGAATCGGATCACTTTGTTGCACAAACGTTTCAAGGAATCTACTATACCGATGCGGAGAATGAGCTGATTGATACGCTGCGGACGAACATTCGTGATCTGCGCAATCCATACGAGCGGGCGATTGCGATGACGGCACTCATTCGTGCATGTATCAAGAAACGTCCACGCGGTATCTTTACATATACGGGGCATCGTTATGATGATGGCAGAAAAGATTTGAAAAAATCATTGGCAGAACAGTTCCTTGCGGCAGTGGAATTGGTGAATGCGGCGATCTTTGACAACGGTCGGGTGAACCGCTCACGCTTAGGCGATGCGATGACGCTCCGAACACCGGCGGATCTCGTCTACATGGATCCGCCCTACTACTCACCGCTCTCGGACAATGAGTATGTGCGCCGTTACCATTTCGTCGAGGGACTTGCGCGGGATTGGGAGGGCGTGGAGATTCAGGCGCATACGCTGACGAAAAAATTCAAGTCCTATCCAACTCCATTCTCCTCACGTCTCGGTGCGGCAGAGGCATTTGACCGCCTGTTTCGTAAGTTCGCTCAGAGCATTCTGGTTGTGTCTTACTCCTCAAACAGTCTGCCGACCCAGGAGGAGATGCTTGCTCTGATGGCAAAATACAAGGAGCACGTTGAGGTAATACCTGTGGACTATCGCTACTCATTCGGCAATCAGGGGGCTGCGAAAACACATCGGAACTCTGTGCAGGAGTATCTCTTTGTCGGGTATTGAGGGGATGTGATGATGGTGCGGGAAATCGATATCTGGTTGGTCGGCAATACGGGATTGCGCAGCCCGAACCGTATTCAGGAGGGGTTTCGTATCTACGCGGAGTCTCCATTTGTGGGGAATTTTCGCGGGCGGGACAACGAAATTGGTTTTATGAACCTCCTCAATGAACGCGGCATCATTCACAATGAGGCTGGCAAGGATGCCTCCGGTAGTCATGCACGAAAGTGGCGGCTGATGTTCGCGAAGAACGGACTGATCTATCCGCAACTAAAAAAGGAGGATGGATCGCAGGATTCTCTGGGCGCACTTGATACGATTACACCATTTGGGCGTACGTTCCTCATAGCGGATACCTATCCGGCAATGCAGGAGTGCTTCCTCCGTGCGATGAGCGTTGCACAGTTTCCGTTGCCGGGGGAAGGTTATTTCGCACCACTGCGTTGGGTGTTGACAATTATGTTGGAGCTCGAGCGACGCACGGGCTTGTCTGAGATCAGTCGCATCGAGTTTGCCCTCTGGGCACAGACGACAACACCGCAGGACGATCTCTCTGTCGTTGTAGATCGCATTCTTGACCTCAGGGAACGTCGTCAACATGCTGCGTCGAAGAGGAAGTTTGATCGCGGCGAAATCGAACGGCGTGCGGAGTGCTACCACAAGAAAGCGGATAATTTTCTCGACTACGCAGATATGAATATGCGCTATCTCAGGATCACAGGCATCTTCCAACGCAGAGGCAGAGGGCTGATGATCCTGCCGACGAAGCATGTTCTGGCGGAGCAGCTTGTGCAGTCATCGGTGTCGGAGAATTCGCTCCTACATTCATATAAAGTATTGTGTGCCGGAGCTCCTCTACCGACGGACGATGTTCCCGTTGCGCGTAAATTGTTGGATGCGCTGCAAAAACTCCTAAAGGAGCGGCACATTGCATTTGAGGCTCCCGTACCACCTCTTGAGACAGCGGTACAGATCAATGTTGCACGACAGAGACTTGAGCAGCTCTTGGCGCAGACAGACGAATTACAGTATGCGCAGCGCCAATGCCACGAGTGGCGTGAG
>CALALM010000052.1 GCA_937925565.1 uncultured Centipeda sp. | reverse complement strand
TTTCATTCACCGTCAGCCCGAGCGAAATGATGCGCGCCGGATCGCCCTTCATCACGACAATGTCATTGATGGCATAGCCGAGGAAATGCTCTGTACCATCCGGCTTCGTCACATACCCCGCGAGAAAGCGTCGCCATTCGATACAATAGTCTCCTGCGCAGAGCTGCTGGAGCCGCGCCTCGAGCTCATTCTGCTCGATATCCGCCATAAAGCCGAGCGTTCCCATGTTGATGCCGCAGACGGGCACGGGATTCTCCGCATAGCGGCGGCAGATACCGAGCAGCGTCCCGTCCCCTCCGAGACTGAGCGCAAAGTCTGCGGGCTGCCGCTCAATATCATCGACGCCGCAGTCCTCCATACCGAACTCATCCGCTCGCATACGCGGCAGAAGGATGCGAGCCTCACACGCGGCAAAGAACGCGCGAATGCGCAATAGAATATCGCGCGTTTCCGGCTTGATCAGATTTGGAAAAACCGCAACCGTCATCAACTGTCAGCACCTCATCCATCCAGCGTACGATGCGCCTCTGTCACGATCATGTGCACAGAGTTCTCATCCATCTGCCGCTGTCCATCCTCCCGTACTCTTAGATACAGGAGGTATTCGATATTCCCCTTTGGTCCCTTGACCGGTGAAAATGTCAGCCCTGCGGGGGAAAAGTCCTGCTCCTCCGCCACACGAAGGACCTTGTGAATAACATCCTCATGCACCAGAGGATCGCGAACGACACCGTTCTTCCCGACACGTTCCTTGCCCGCCTCGAACTGCGGCTTGATCAGCGCAATCACCTCTCCGCGCTCTGAGAGCAATGTACGAACGACCGGAAGCACCTTATCCAGCGAGATAAACGCCACATCAATCGACGCAAAGTCCAGCGGCACGCCGAACATCTCCGGCGTCACATTGCGGATATTCGTGCGCTCCATATTGACGACGCGTGCATCTGTCCGCAGCTTCCAGTCGAGCTGCCCGTAACCGACGTCGATTGCATAGACCTTTGCCGCACCGTTTTGGAGCATACAGTCCGTGAAGCCGCCCGTCGAGGCGCCGATGTCCGCTGCCGTCTTGCCCGCAAGCACGACGCCGAAGACCGCCATCCCCTTCGCGAGCTTCAGACCACCGCGGCTGACATAGGGAAGATCCTCGCCCATGACGCGCAGCTTTGCACTCACCGGCACCGTCGTGCCCGCCTTGTCGATGCGCTGCTCGTCCACAAGCACCTGTCCCGCCATGATGAGCCGCTTCGCACGCTCCCGACTGGGCGCAAATCCCTGCTCCATGAGCAGGACATCCAACCGCTCTTTCTTCAAGATATCCCCTACTGCTTCCGATTCACAAGATATGTCACAAGCGCACGCAGGAAGTCTGCCTCCGTGCCGAATCCGTCAAGGGCAGCGACTGCCTCCTCAACCGTATTGCGCGCCAGTTCCTGTGCCTCCGCGAGCGAGGTCAGCGACACATAGGTCGACTTGTGATTCTTCTCGTCACTGCCGACGGGCTTGCCAAGCTCCTCGGCGCTGCCGATGACATCGAGGATATCGTCCGTGATCTGGAACGCAAGTCCGAAGTGATCGGCATATGCCGTGAGCGCCGCGAGCTGCTCCTCCGATGCCCCCGCGAGGACTGCTCCGCTGCGCAACGCCGCATGAAAGAGCGCACCCGTCTTGCCCATATGGACACGGCGCAGCTCCTCCATCGTAATCTGACGGTTCTCCGCCGCGAGGTCGAGCACCTGCCCGCCGACCATGCCCTCGGCGCCTGCCGCACGGCTGATCTCGTCCACCACGCGCAGAAGCGCCTCGGCAGGCACATCCTTCTGCCGCAGGATCACCGTGAACGCAAGCGTGAGAAGAGCGTCACCCGCAAGAATCGCAATCCCCTCGCTAAACTTTACATGGTTCGTCGGCTTGCCACGCCGCAGATTGTCATTGTCCATCGCGGGCAGATCATCGTGGATGAGTGAGTAGGTATGAATCATCTCGAGCGCACATGCCACGGGCAGGAACTTCGTCCCGTCCGCACCGACGGCATCTGCTGCCGCCATCAGGAGGACGGGGCGCAGACGCTTCCCGCCCGCCATCAGACTGTACTCCATCGATGCGCGCAGCGTATCGTCCAGCACAGGTGTCTTCGCCATCTCCTCCGTTAGAGCGCGCTCGACGAGTGCCTGCCGTTTCTTCCAGAGTTCCTTCATCTCAACCTCCGATCTGCAGCTTTTCTTCCGAAACACCGTTTGCCGTCTCCTTCACCAAGAGATCCATCGTCTCCTCGGCACGTTTAAGAGAGGTCATACAAACATCGGACAGCTTGATGCCCTCCGAATACTTTGCCATGAGATCCGCGAGCGAGAGTTCGCCCGTCTCGATCTCCGCGACGATCTGCTCCAATGCACCAAGTGCCTCCTCGAACGCCATCTCTTTCTTACGCGCCATGCTGCTTCTCCTTTGCCTCAACCACGGCAGATATTTTTCCGTCCGCAAATGTAATATTCAGATGATCGCCGACCGCAAGCGCCTTTGATCGCGTTATCGTTTTTCCGTCCTTCTCCACTACGCTGAATCCACGATAGAGCATCTGCACAGGATTCAGAAGTTCCAACCGCTTCAGCACGAGTTCAAGACGATGCCGTGCGTTCGTGCGTTCCGTCTGCGCTGCACGATGCAGGCGCTCCACAGTGCGATCGGTACGCTGCATGGCGGATGCGAGCAGGAGTTTCGGATTCCGACGCCACGGGCGATCGATAAGTGCTTTGAGCTGCTCCCTGCGCTGCTCCATCCGGCGTCTGCGCCCCGCATGAAGGCGCACAAGAAGACCCGCCGCATACTGACGCAGTTCCGCCGCATCGGGTACGGCAAACTCTGCCGCCTGTGACGGCGTTGCCGCACGGCGATCGCTGACAAAGTCCGCAAGTGTCGTATCCGTCTCATGTCCGACAGCCGAGATCACAGGAATCTTCGAGTCGTAAATCGCGCGCACAACCGGCTCCTCGTTAAACGCCCAGAGATCCTCAGCCGAGCCGCCGCCGCGTCCCACGATGAGCACATCCACGGGATATTTCTCATTGAAGAACCGAATCGCCGCCGCGATCTGTCCCGCCGCCTCCGCCCCCTGCACGAGGACAGGATGGAGGATCAGCTGGACGCTCGGCCAGCGCCGCTTCGCTACATTGTGGATATCGCGCAGCACAGCGCCGGCAGACGAGGTGACGATCCCGAGTCGGCGCGGGAAGCGAGGAAGAGGCTGCTTATGTACTTCGTCAAAAAGCCCCTCGGCATACAGCTTCTCCTTGATCTGCTCGAAGGCAAGAGCAAGTGCCCCCGCCCCCTCCGGCGTCATCGAATTCACGTAGAGCTGATAGGCACCATCGCGCTCATATACGGACACGCTGCCGCCTGTGATAACCTGCATCCCATTCTCCGGGGTAAAGCGAAGATTGCGTGCGTATCCGTTGAACATGACGCATTTCATGCTCGCGCCCGCGTCCTTAAGCGTAAAATAGCAGTGCCCCGAAGGGTAGCGTTTGAAATTGGAAACTTCGCCGCGTATGAGAATATCCGCGAGGATCGCCTCGCCCTCGAACAGCCCCTTGATATAGCGTGTCACATCGCTGACAGAGTGAACGGTCATAAAATGCCTTTCCACATTGATAAAAAAAGAACCATTGCACGAAACTCTCGCGCAACGGATTCTTTCTTTATCATTGATTGCTCAAACAGACTTTTGCATTGCAGCAAGGATCCCGTTTACATAGCGGCTCGCTTCATCCGAGCCGTATTTTTTTGCAAGCTCGACCGCCTCATTGATGGCAATAGGCGGATCAATGCGCTCCTCCTGATATCGCATCTCGTAGTACGCCATGCGAATGAGATTTCGATCCACGGCAGCCATGCGATGGAGTTTCCACTCCTTCGCGAGACGCGCAATCTCCTCATCAATCTCCGCGAGATGTGCACACGTCCCATGAACAAGCGCATGTGCATAGGACAGATCATTCTCCTTGATCCCCTCGACCTCATCGATCGCAAGATCACTCGCGCGCTCCGCCGAAGCCCCACCTTCACCGAACTCCAACTGAAACAGAGTCAGAAGCGCGGCTTCCCGCGCATGCCTTCGACTCATGGCATCCTCCGAAAGAATCGGCTCAAGGCTGATGTATCAATCAGTTCCGACCAACTGCCAACGCGCTCCACGCGCAAACCGATATACATACCGATGCCTGCACAGAGGATGATAAACACCATGCTCCAAAAGCCAAAGAGCAGGACGAATATGCCGAACAACGCCCCGAGCAGCAGACCTGCCGTCCGCCCGCGATGATTCTCCCACTGCTCTTGGAGGACGCGCAGAAGATTTTCTTTCATACCGCTCCCCCACTAAGATATTGAGCGCTTGGCGCCGCCAGCGGCATTCGCTATCTCCGTTACGCGGAGCATTACGGGGACATCCACAAGACCGAGCACATCGTGGAGATTTTGGCGCACACGCTGCGTCAACTCCTCCGAGATCGCAGTCAGACTTATATGATCCGCGAGCGTGATCTTGAGCTCCACCTGCATGGGCGTTTCCACGGAGTCCTTCGGTGCGTCCTGCACAGAGATCACGGCAGACGCCGTCCGAACCCCCTGCATGGAAAGGACCTCACGCTCAACGATGCCGCGTACGGCAGACAGCGCTACCTGCACGGCACCTGCCGGGGTGTTGACGACCATGAACTCGCCATGCGTCCGCGCAGAGCTCGATGTTCTGGAAAATACCGCAAAGAACAGCTTGAGGCTGACCAAAAAGAATACGCCGCACACTGCCAGCAGTTCCTGACGGGAAAGGGCATAGCGCAGTTCATTCAGCCAGATGTTCTCGGGTATAATCCGCAGAGCCACGGCGGCCACAACAATGGCAAGTGCCATCGTGCACAACGCATAGGGCAGGAGCAGCAGACGATTTAAGATTCCCATCGCTTAGCCCCTCGCTCCTCTTTAGCGTACACGCGCTTCCTCACCCTTCGGTTCCTCCTCGGGGAAGCCGACGCCCTGCACGTGCACATTCACCTCAACCACTGTGAGACCGGTCATCGTTTCAATCGCACGCTTGACATTCTCCTGCGCGGCAAGCGCCACTTCCGGAATGCGGATACCGTACTTCACGATAATATAGAGATCGACGGCAGCCTCCTTCTCGCCCACCTCGACCTTGACACCCTTCGAGAAATTCTTGCGGCCAAGGATCTCAGCGATGCCGCCGGCAATGCCGCCACTCATCCCCGCAATTCCCTCGACCTCCGTCGTCGCAAGACCCGCGATGATGCTGACGACCTCATCCGCGACGCGGATCGTGCCCAGCCCGTTTTCCTTTTTTACTGCGTTCTTCTCGTTGTCCATTTCCATATCCTCCATTCACAGGAAAAATCCTAAATTGTGCTTAACCGCGCTCGATGTAGTTGCCCGTGCGCGTATCAATGCGGAGCACATCGCCCTCATTGATGAAGAGCGGCACGCGAACCTCGTAGCCGGTCTCAACCTTTGCCATCTTCGTCGCGCCCGTCGCCGTATTGCCCTTGACACTCGGCTCACACTCGACGACCTTGAGGCTGACGGAGTTCGGGAGCTGAATGCCGATGATCCGCCCCTTGAACTGCTGCATCGCCACCTCCATGTTCTCCATAAGGTAGTTCAGCGCATCGCCGAGCTGATCTCGTGTCAGCTCGGACTGCTCGTATGTCTCCGTGTTCATGAACGTATAGACGCCGTCCGCCTCATAGAGATACTGCATCGTGTGCGTCTCAAGATGCGCTGCGGGCATCTTCTCGTTTGGGTTGAACGTACGCTCGATTACGGCGCCGGTCTCGACGTTCTTGATCTTTGTACGGACGAACGCAGCACCCTTCCCCGGCTTCACGTGCTGGAAATCGACAATCTGCCAGACGCCCCCATCGTATTCAATGGTAAGGCCGGTGCGGAAATCGGTGCTGTTAATCATATCATTCGTTCCTCCATACAATACATTATCTTTGCATATTATAACGGTTTTATATGCAGATTTCAATAAATTCTTTTGGTGCGTGCGTCAGCGGCTCCGCGCCGTCTGTGGTAATGAGCACCGTATCCTCGATGCGGATGCCGCCCCACCCGGGAATA
>CALALM010000051.1 GCA_937925565.1 uncultured Centipeda sp. | reverse complement strand
GAGAGCATCAAGGGGGAGAAGCTCTACGAGAATTACGCACCTCATATCCTGGAACTTGAGAAGGTAATTGCAGAGGGGTGCATCAAGATTGAGGAACTGGAACAAAATATGCGCGCACTTACGATGTGGCAGGAGAATGCGGAAAACTTGCTGAAAAAGATGCAGCCGGCATAAACTTTACACAAGTGATTCGGGCATGGACGTAATTCGTCCATGTCTTTTGCTATACTTATGGCAAATGAAAATGTCGCCTGTGCGGCGACCTATGGTGGCGAGGGATTTGCTAAGATAGGGACATCAAGAGAGAGTACAGGAGGCGAGGATAATGAGCGTGTTGAAGAATTTGCAGAACGTGCTTCGCACGGTGCATCCACCGTGTGCGCGCTGTCCCTATCGGCTCGGGCTGGTGAAATTCGTGCAGAGCCCGTGCCCTGCGTGCAGGATGGATGGCTATCGCATGTATGATGTGCTGACGCGTGATCGGCTCGCATTCCCCGGCATCTGGCGCGGCGGACTGTTTCGCGACGGGGTGGACGACGGGAAGATTTTCCGCAGGTAGGTGAACGATGGAAACGATCAAGGGCATTGTGAAGCTCGTTGGCGAATGCGTCACTGTACTGGTACTGCTGGTCGCATACGCCATCGTAAAAGTACTGTATTGGGGCGTCATGGGCATCAAATTTCTTATCGCACTAGTGATTTCTTTGAACTAGGGGAGGAACACGAATGACAATGGATCGCATGGAGATACGCGGACGCTGCGGCGTCGCGATTGCATACGCAAAGGTGATCGAGGACGAGGCGGTCGCGCAGATCCGACGCATGTGTGACTATGAGTTCACGGAGGGCGTGAGCATCCGCATCATGCCCGATGTGCACTGGGGCAAGGGCTGCACGATTGGCACGACAATGACTGTGCGGGACAAGGTCGTTCCGAACCTCGTCGGTGTGGACATCGGCTGCGGTATGTATACCGTCAACCTTGGCAAGGAGGAGATCGACCTCGCGCGCTTCGATGAGGCGGCGCACTACGTCCCCTCGGGACGAAACCTCTGGGACGGGCGGCAGGAGAAGTTCGACCTCCTCGGGCTGCGCTGCTATCGCGCCCTCAAGGACACAAAGCGCATCGCACGCAGCCTTGGCACGCTCGGCGGCGGCAATCACTTCATCGAGATCGACCGCAGCGCGGACGGCACGAACTACCTCGTCATCCACACGGGCAGCCGCAACCTCGGCAAGCAGGTCGCGGAGTACTACCAAAATATCGCCATCGACCTCTCGCACGGCAAGGACGAACTGTTCCGTGCGCGTGACGAGCTCATCCGCCGCTACAAGGCGGAGGGGCGGCGCAGCGAACTGCAGGAGGCACTCAAGGATCTGAACCGTGGATTCCAAGCAAAGGAGGCGGAGATTCCCGCCGACCTCGCGTTCCTTTTCGGCAGCTACCTTGCGGACTACCTGCACGACATCGAGATCTGTCAGGACTTCGCGCGGCGGAATCGCGAAGTCCTTGCGCGTATCCTTCTCGAACGGACGGGACTGACGGCAGGCGATGCGTTCCACACCATACACAACTACATCGACACCGAGGAGCGGATTCTCCGCAAGGGGGCGATTGCGGCGCACGCGGGCGAGCGCGTCCTCATCCCGATCAACATGCGCGACGGCAGCATCCTCGCCATCGGGCGCGGCGAACCGGACTGGAACTACTCCGCGCCGCACGGCGCGGGACGCCTCATGTCGCGTACGGCGGCAAAGGAAAACCTCTCGATGGAGGAGTTTCGCGAAACGATGGCAGATGTCTATACAACGGCGGTCAACGAGAATACACTCGACGAGGCGCCGATGGCATACAAGTCGCTCGCGGACATCATTGACGTGATCGAGGACAGCGTGGACGTGATCGAGGTGCTGAAGCCAATCTACAATTTCAAAGCGGGGTGATGCTCGTGTACGGCGCACTCTTGGGAGATATCATAGCTTCTCATAAGTTCTCCGCAGCCCTGCAGCAGGTTTGGCGGCGGCGCGGCGATTCGCTCGTGTTTAGAACTTTTGAAAGAGAGGTATTCCAATGAAAAAGTTAATGTTGATTTCCTCCATACTGATCCTTGTCCTGTGTACTGCCTGTTCCAGCAGTGTTGTAGACAGCATCGGGAAAGATGTGGAGGATACCATCGCGCATTCGCAAAGTGCCAACGATAAATATGTGCAGATGGTCAGGAACGGCTATCCGAGCAGTCATCCATCTGTGAACTATGAGCAGGCATTCACCACCTTTTTCGGCAGCCCGCAGTGGAAGCATTTCAAGGCAGAGGACGGCAGGGAGGTTGTCGAGTTTACGGGAGATTGTACCTACCAGGATGCACCAGTGAAAGCTCGGATTCAATTCGTCGTCCATGAGCAGCAGGGAACGTTTGAGACGGCATATCTGGCGTTTAATGAAGTTCCTCAGAACAAGCTGATCTTGGCAGCACTGATTGAGAAAGCCTTTTCGTCGGTTCAAAGTCCGCAGAGCGCGGCAGGGAACAATGGACAGCCGATCTCTTACAGTGAGGCAAAGGGGCTCTTTCAGTCATGGCTCGACGCACACACATTCCCCGTTGTCGTTGAAGTCGGTGGCAGCGCCCAGAAACTCCACAATGTTTCCGGCTCGGACAGAGAATACTATATGTTCCAGATTCGTGGCATGGCCCGTATCCATGATGTTCTGGTAGACCCGAATACGCGCGAGATGTTCATCTACGATACGGGCAAGCCCGAGCCGATCGAAGAATGGTATCAGAAGTTCGTCGTGCCACAGAATAAAAAGGAATAGACGGGCATATACAAACCATTGTTGATCCTTGGAAAAGAGAACACAATGGTTTGTGTCATGTGAGAAGAATCTTGTATGATTAATACTCCTTATATTATAATTATCAGGAAATTAAAACGAGTGATAAATTGCAGTATAGAGGATATCTATGCAGATGAGAAAAAGTTTTTGAGATATGCTTGATATAGACTTTATTTGTCCATGCAATTCAATATACTTACGAAAGCATTGATAAGTTCGGCATCATCATCCAATCTGAGGTGCTGTTTTATTAGGAGAGAGCAACCATGTACAGAGGAGGAAATCATCATGGCAGAGGCAAAGGGACAGACGGATAGCCGTAGAGGGTATTTCGATGTGGACGGCAGCGGGGCAATGACGGAGCTGATCTTCCTGTTGGAGCTGAGCGGACCGATGGCGGATTTTGAGTCCGATCTGATCGACGGATTCAACGATATGATCGCGCGGCTCAGGGAGGAGAGGTCGGATATCCTTGTTTGGCTCTGGAAAGAGATCGCCGGTTGCATCGACCATAAAAAGATCACCCATTGCATTGACCATAATACCCGCGTGCCGATCAAGGAGTCCGCGCTCATCGAACAGGGCTGCTTTACGCGTCTCCTTACCCTTGCGAGACAGTATAGACGTGAACATCCCGAAGATTTCGTAGAGCAGGACAGCGAGCGCGGCAGCGGGGGACTGTTCGATTCCATCGGTGCCTCCATCCACATGGCTCAGCTCGTGCACCGGGAGGA
>CALALM010000050.1 GCA_937925565.1 uncultured Centipeda sp. | reverse complement strand
GTTCGAGGAGCGGGCACTGCCGAGCACGACGAGTGAGGGCGACTTCCACGTCTACTGCGTTGAGCATCCCATCGACGGTGTGCAGAAAGGGAAGATCGCTCCGTGGTTTGGACGCACAGGCGGCGGCATCCAGTACAAGCTGCCCGACCGCATTGTGAATCTGATGGAGGCATCCATGCTGCGTGAGGTGGACTTGGCCGAGGAGAACGAGGCTGCATAATCCACGCAAGTCGTAGAGCGAACTTTTTTCTTGCATTCTCCTCTCCCTGTTTCTATAATGCAGGTAAGTATCTGCACAGACGGGGAGGATTTTCTATGGGGATTCCATTGCGTCAATATATGGCGCTGCTCGGCATCACAATCGCGACGTTTGTCTTTAACACGTCCGAGTTCATACCGATCGCCCTGCTCATCGACATCTCCGACTCATTCTCGATGACAACGGCTGAGACGAGCGGCATGATTACACTCTACGCATGGGTGGTCGCCGTGCTCTCGCTCCCCCTTATGCTGCTCACCTGCCACGTGGAGCTGAAACGGCTCCTGCTGCTGATGGTCGGACTCTTTGCCGCAGGACAGCTTGCTGCGGGGCTTGCGACGAGCTATCCCATGCTGCTCGGGGCACGCATCGTCGTCGCGTGTGCGCACGCGATTTTCTGGTCGATCGCGGCACCGCTTGCTGTGCGCCTCGTAACGCACGTCCATCAGTCCATGGCGCTCGGCATGATCGTGACGGGCAGCTCCGTCGCGATGATCTTCGGGCTGCCGCTCGGGCGCGTCATAGGTCTGGCGGCGGGTTGGCGCATGACCTTCCTGTTGCTGGCGGCGGTCGCTGCGGTCACGCTGATCTATCTCGCCCTTCTCCTGCCGCAACGCCCTCCAAAGGGCGCATTTGCCCTCCACGATCTGCCCACACTCATCCGTAGGCGGGAGATCGCGTGCATCTACGTGATGACGGCGCTGTTTGCGACGGCGTACTTTACGGTATACAGCTACATCGAACCGTTCCTGCACAGCGTCGCCGCATTCTCTCCGGACATGATCACACTTGCGCTCATGCTGCTCGGTGTCAGCGGTCTCCTCGCGAGCTTCATCTTCTCGCGCACCTACGGACGCTACCGCTTCGCGCTGCTGCGCAGGGTTCTCCTCGTCGTGAGCACAGCCCTCCTGCTCTGGCAGACGGCCGCGCTCACTCTCCCGACCATGCTGCTGCTCTGCATCGTGGCGGGCACGGCGGCGACCATCTACAATCTCGCGTTCCAGGCGGAGATCCTGCGGCTCGTCCCGCAGACGGCGACCACCGTCGCGATGTCGATCTTCTCCGGCATCTTTAACCTCGGCATCGGCAGCGGCACCTACCTCGGCGCAATCGCCACGGACGGCGGACACCTCGCCCACATCGGCTACCTTGGCGCGGCGATTGCCGGTGCTGCCGCCCTCCTCTGCCGCTGCGTCTATGTGAGTGCCGTGCAACCGAGACGATAGTCTCCGACACGGCGGGATTTAGCGCAAGATCCGCCGCATACAAAACATACAAAAATATCCTTTGAGAGAACATTTTCTCCCAAAGGATATTTTTTCTCAATGAACGGACTCTGCCTCCCCTATCCCAGAGGATCCTCGCCGTACGCATTCGGCCCGGCCGTTCCGCGCACGAACCAGAGATAGAGCATGACGACGAAATTCAAAAGCGGGATGAGCAGAAGCAGGGTGAACCAACCGCTCTTCCCGAGGTCGTGCCAGCGGCGGATGATGAGCGTAAGGGAGCCGGCGGCGCAGACCAGGATCAGCGGGAGCATCAGCAGCGACACGAGATGCAGCACCGTAGAGCTGGTCTCTGCCAAGCCCCCCATCACCGAGGACAGAATCAATGAGAGAATGCCGAGCACGAGACCGCGCAGGAGAAAGGGCTTGCGGTTCAGGCGGCCCTGCACCGTAAAGAACAGCTCCTTGATCTCTGCCCCCTGCGCCTGCGGACCGCTCTGCGCTCCGCCATGCGGATCCGGCTGATACGGGAGCGGCGCCGTCCGATACGGTGCCTGCGGAGGCGGTTCCGGCGCCGACGTCTGCTGCGGCTGTCCGCCCATGCCGCTGAGCACACCGCCCACCGCTGCAGCAGCACCCATTGCGGCACTGCCGGCAGGCGCCGGAGGCTCTGCGGATGGATGCTGTGCCGACTGCTGGGGCGTTGGTGCCGAATGCTGCGGGGGCGGCGGAGCCAAAGCCTCTGGCGGCGTCTGCAGCGCGGGATTGTGCAGCGCGGGCGCAGCGTCTGCAGGCGGTGCAGACGGCTGCGCTGCTCCGGCAATGCGCTCGCCGCAGTTCGTGCAGAACTGTGCCCCCGCGCTCAGCTGACTGCCGCAGTTTTGACAAAATGCCATGATCATTCCTCCTCACGAGCGTGAACGAATCTCTGTCGCTTATCGTTTCAGGCGAACCCATGCACTCCTCTCGCAGGAGCTCTTCCATTTCGATTATATCACCTGCCGCGCGGGGAGCGTACTGTAACAAATGACAGGTCGCGCAGATTTTCTGCGCCGATTCCGCGGATCAGCAAAACGGGACAATCAAAACCACCAGTTGAACTGGTGGTTTGAACAGGCCCTATAAGGGCCAAATGCTTGTGGTAGCACCTTAAAAGGTGCATCGAATGGGTTCTGACAACCACACTATTATCACGGGCAGCCCCCTACTCGGGGGCATTTTTATTTGCCTTTTTCACTCCTGCTACCCGTAAACGGGTCAACAAACTCCTTTAGGCTTAGTTGATCTGCCATAATATCCTCCTGTAACTGATTCTTGATATAATTCTTGATTGCATTTTCATATTTCCCAACGGTATCGACATAATATCCGCGACACCAAAAATGTCGATTCCCGTATTTGTACTTCAGGTTCGCGTGTCGGTCAAACACCATCAAGCTGCTTTTACTCTTCAAGTAGCCCATAAACCCAGAGACACTCATATGCGGCGGTATGGTTACTAGCATATGGATATGGTCTGGGCAACACTCTGCCTCCAAGATTTCTACACCTTTGCGTTCACACAGATCTCGTAGGATCTTTCCAATGTCGACCTTAATTTGGTTGTAGATTACTTGCCGTCGATATTTTGGGGCGAACACAATATGATATTTACATCTCCATTTACTGTGTGATAAACTTTTTACGTCATTCATTGACAAGCGCCTCCTATGCTATTCTTCATTTGTGGTTGTCAGGCCACTTCTAGTTTAGCATAGGAGGCGCATCCCTTTTCTATAAGATTTTTTCTCTACCCCCAGTTGAACTGGGGGATTTATCATGCCTATTCGGCGACCATAAAAAAGACCTCCCACACCATCCACGGTGTGAGAGGTCTTTGT
>CALALM010000049.1 GCA_937925565.1 uncultured Centipeda sp. | reverse complement strand
CACATCGAAGTAAACAGAGGCTTCCACCGCCGCAGCCTCAGCGCTCATGCCGCCGTGCTGATCCATGGCATTCTGACCTCCCCGCAGGGAAGCGAGAAAAATTCTCCGCGACGAATTCCAACATCAGAACGGCTGTCCCGCACGGCGGCTGACAGTGCAGGCGCTCCATCATGGCCAAAACATCATCACTGAGATCCTGCTCATCCGCAGCAAGACAGATACATGGATCACCGAAAGGGAAGCACGTGTCCAGTTGCCCATCTCGTTCAGACAAAAATCTGCGCCAATCAACCGATTCCATCTCATCGGTGGTCCCCATGGTACACGAAAGGAAGTCCGACATGTCCCTCAAAAAGAACCTTGCTCCGCTGATCTGCGCCATTTTCCTGTTCATGCCGACCGTCTCGGCAGAAATGAAGCCTGATATGGATACAGCAGGATTACGGATAGAGCAGAATACGGACTCCATATTATTAGCAACATCAGCAGAAGATGGTGCTGCTTTTCGTTCTCTGCTCCGTGTAAAAGAAACAAAATTTCACCACAACGACGCTGTCCTGACGATGAATCTTCCGCAATACACGCAGCCATTCTCCTACCATCCCAGCTACACAGGCCCCACTACTTTTATCAACCCTTCCTTTCAAAATGACGGTGCTCCTCTGCCGCTCGTTGTAACGGTCTCCCATTTCCTGCCGTCTTCTGCAGAACGGAAATCCACCATCGAACAGCGATTTAACGCAACAATTGCAGGCTTTAGGGACAGTGTGACAGCTCCGGAAAAGGCGCGTGTCTGGGAGGTGCGCCGTGACGAATCACTGATACAAAGCGGCAATCCGGCACATCGGTTCAGCATGTATATGCGGAAAAACGGACGGGACGTAATCGCAGACGGGCTTTTTCTCTCTGATAAAGACAATATCTGGCTCGTCCAGTTGGTCTATGACGCGCACAACAATACGATTGCCGATCACGCAGATGACCTCCTAGCCTCTGTAAAAATCAGCACCGACATAAAAGAGCCCCCTACCTCCGCCGCACATTCTGCAGCAGAATCCCACCCATGATGAGCACGAGGGCGAGGAGTGCCGCCCCGTCACGCGCTCGCTGAGGGTAACGGCGGATACATTCAGACAGCCTCTCTTGACACATTTTCCATGCTTCGACGGAAAATTCTCCACACAGCCCTTGCTGTGCGTCCCTTTTTCCACCTCATTCGGACGAAAACATCTGCGCCAATCAACCGCCTTCATTTCAGCCGTGGTTCCCGGGGCACACGAAAGGAAGCCTGTTATGTCCATCAAAACAATCTATGCACTGACCATCTGCGCCGTACTCCTGTTCATGCCGACCGTCTCGGCACAGACGGAAGGCGCTGGCGATGAGGTGCTCTTTTTTACGGGCGAGGGCACAGAAGACGTTCCCCCGTCATGGGGACTGCACGACAATGTGCTCAAGGATCGGGGGCATGCACTGTACATCAGCCTGCCGTTTGATGTAAAAAGACCTTTTCGCAGGTATAGAGATTCCGATGAATATTTTCTCACCAGCAAGAATGAACATATCGCTTTTGCCCTCTTCCAC
>CALALM010000048.1 GCA_937925565.1 uncultured Centipeda sp. | reverse complement strand
CTTTCCGTAAGCTTTTGGATGCAAACAATATTGTCCAGTCGTTCTCCAAGAAAGGTTGTCCGTTTGACAATGCCTGTTGTGAATCGTTCTTTAAGTTCTTAAAGAAAAACTGTACCAATCGACGTACCTATCACTCTGTCGAGGAGCTACGTTTGGATATCTTCGACTATATCGAGAATCTTTATAACAATCGGCTTCCTCATGGATCTCTTGCATATAAAACCCCTAATGAATTTGAAGCTGATTTCTTCAACCGCTTCTCATCAGTTTAGTTGCTCTTTTTTGTGTCTACTCTATTGACTGTGGTTCAGTTTACTGAAAATCCAGTCCTGGGACGGCGTTCAGATAGAGGTCACTGTACTTCCCTGCCGCCGCCTGATACGCACCGCGACACGCGATCATCGCTGCGTTGTCCGTACAGAGGCGCGGCGGCGGGTAGAGATAGCGAATCCTCTCTGCCTCTGCCACCATCCGCAGACGCTTCTCGAGCGCCGCATTCGCCGCAACGCCACCCGCGAGCACGAGCGTATCACGCCCCGCTTCGCGAATCGCCTCAAACGCCTTGTGCACAAGTACCTCGACGACGGCAGACTGGAACGAGGCGGCAATGTCCGCCTTCTTCAGCGCGTGCCCCTTCATCTTCTCGCTGTTGATGTAGTTCAGTACAGCGGATTTCAGTCCACTGAAGCTGAACTCGTAGTTTCCCTCCTGCGCGAGCGCACGCGGGAAGTCGATCGCAGCAGGGTCGCCCTCGCGTGCGAGCCGATCGATCTCGGGGCCTCCGGGGTATGGCAGCCCCATCACGCGCGCGACCTTGTCGAACGCCTCGCCTGCGGCATCATCACGCGTCCTGCCCATCTGGCGAAACGTCTCGTAGTCCATGACATCAACGAGCGCCGTATGTCCACCCGAAACGACGAGCGCCATAAAGGGCGGCGCGAGCTGCGGCGTCGCGAGAAAGTTTGCGAAGATATGCCCCTCGAGATGATTCACGCCGATGAGCGGAACGCCGAGCGAAAACGCCAGCGATTTTGCCGCTGACACGCCGACGAGAAGCGCGCCGACGAGTCCCGGTCCGTAGGTAACGGCGATCTGATCGATGTCTACAAGCCGGACGTTCGCATCCTCAAGCGCCTGCTCTACGACGGGCAGGATGCTCAAGATGTGGTTGCGCGAGGCGATCTCAGGCACGACGCCGCCGTATTTCTGATGGATCGGAATCTGCGTTGCGGTGACGCACGAGAGGAGTTCGCGCGTTCCGCGCAGCACCGCCGCCGATGTCTCGTCACAGCTCGTTTCAATCCCGAGCGTCAGTTTCTCCTGCACATCTTTCATTTACAAATTCCTTTAGCTTTGTATACCACATGAGGATTGCGTCCTCACCGTTGTCCTGATAGTATTTCCTGCGCACGCCGATCGCCGCAAAGCCCAAACCTTCGTAAAGGCGGAGAGCAGGTGTATTCGACGGGCGCACCTCAAGCGTCATGCGCTCTGCGCCGCGCTCTGCTGCCGCACGCATGAGCTTTTCCATGAGGACTTTCCCCAGTCCCCTGCCCCGTTGCGACGTTGTCAGTGCGATATTGGTCACCTGTGCCTCCTCGAACGAGATCCAACACCCGCCGAAGCCGATGATCTCCGCATCGTCGAGCGCGACAATATAGCAGGCAAATTCGTTCGACGCCTCTCGCCAGAAGTCCTCGCGCGACCACGGCGTCGGAAAACTCTCCGACTCGACACGCGCCACCCCCTCCGCATCCGCGGGCAGGAGTTCCCGAAAGTGAATCACTGCGCCCCCTCCGCGCCGTGCCGCTTCTCCCACAACACCTCCGCCTCGCTACGGCGCAGGTAAAGGGGCTGGATTGCCACGGGGTCGTCCACATCTCCACGCGCAAGGCGCTCAAGCCCCGCAAGCCCCACGCACGCCGCACGCGGCATACGTGCATGAATCGGTGCAAGACGCACATGTGCGGGCAATTCGATTGTGTTTTTCTTCTGCATTGCATCGCCGAGCAGCAGAGCGGGCTGCGCCGTTCCCGTGAGTGCCGCAATGACCTCGGTCAACGGCAGAATGGAGAGCGCGTGCATTTCCCGCAGGGTCAGTCCATCCACACCCGTCTCCCACGCAAACTCCTGCACATAGACATTTCCCTTCTGCGCGTCCATCATGGGAACGAGGCGCACACCCTCACATACATAGTGATGGGCAAGCGCCTCAAGTGTCGGTACTGCGATGAGAGGGATGTGCAGTGCATACGCCATCATCTTTGCCGCCGCAAGTCCGATGCGCAGCCCCGTAAACGAACCGGGACCGATGCTGACGGCGAGCCCCTCAAGTTCTTCCTTTTTCACACGCGCCATATGGAGCGCTGTCTCGATGTGCGGCATCAGCGTCTCCGAGTGTGTCAGCGCGCCCTGCATAGAAATCTCTGCCGCAATGCGCTCGGCTGAGAGAACGGCGACGCTCGAGACCTGCGAGGAGGTATCAATGCTCAGGATCGACAATCTCACTCAACTCCTCCAAGAGCCTCGTGCTCTTCTCCCCCTCGGCGGCAAAGGTGAACTGCCGCCCCTCACCGCCCAGGTTTGCAATATTCACTTGAACACGATCCTCTGGCATCGCCTCCGGGAATTTCTCTGCCCACTCGATCAGCACAATGCCCTCCGTTGCCTCCACATACTCATAGAAGCCAATGTCCTCGAGCTCCTCCTCGGACGCGATGCGATAGAGATCAAAATGCACGATGGGACATGCCGCCTCATAGATGTTCATGAGGTTGAACGTCGGGCTCGTCACGTCGCTCTCCACACCGAGCGTCCGCGCCAGTGCGCGCACAAAGAGGGTTTTGCCCACACCAAGCTCTCCATCGAGGCAGATCACCGTCCCCTCATGAATAATTTTACCAATCGTTCCCGCTAAATGCGCAGTCTCCTCGGGAGAACGCGTGATACAGGTGAACATATTCTATCCCCTTATGCGTGAAAAAAATAGAAACTTTTGATACATTATAACATGTTACGAGGCTCTCCGCAAAGAAAAAGCGGAACGGAGAGATGTTCTCCCCGACCGCTTACTGTGGGAATCGTACTGTCATGCGTCTCCCCGGCACATCAATCGCAAGCACGACTGCGCGCAGTGCAGGAATGAGAATCTCACGCCCATCCTCGGCGCGCACAACATAGACATCGTTGCTGCCCGTACGGAGAACATTCTCGACCGTGCCGAGAACACTTCCCTCCTCATCGTACACCGTCAGCCCGACAATATCAAACACATAGTATTCGCCCTCATCGAGTGGCGCTGCTTCCTCGCGTGCAACCGTGAGGAGACGCCCCGTCAATCGCTGCGCCTCCTCACGCACACCATACTCGCGGAAGCGCATCAGGATATTCTTTCCCTGCGGCTTCATCTGCTCGATGTGCAGCAGCTCATCGCCCACCATGACCTCGCGCAGCGCAGTGAAGCGCTCGGGAAAGTCCGTGAGCGGCATGATGCGCAGATCGCCGCGAATGCCGTGCGCCGCACCGACACGCCCGATGACGATGCGCTCATTGCTCGTATCAGGAACGGATGGCGATAATCTTGTCATCTTCCACCAAGATCTCGACGTTCATGAGCTCGCGCATATCGTCGCCGACCTTCGCCTCGACCTGCCGCTCGAGCGTGCCCTGCACGATCTCTGCGCCCTCGACGAACTTCTGCAGCTCCTCACGGTGTACGTTCGTCTCCTCGATGTAGTCCAGACGACGCTGGCGCTCCTGACGGATCGTGTTGATGTGCTGGATCGCCTGCGGCGTCAGCTCTCCCTGCTCCGCCTCCTGCATGACACGCTTTTCCTGAATGCCGAGCTGCTGCACCTCAAGCTCCGCGCGGCTGAGACCTTCCTCCATCTCCTTGAGCATCTTTGCGCGCAGCTTCTCCGTCAGCTTTGCCTTAACGGTGACAGGCACCTTGATTGAAATAGAATCCACCCTGTATCTCTCCTTATGCAAAAACGGCGACCGTCTGAGACGCACGCCGTTGCCATGCTTCCTAAAGGCTCAGCCGATCTCGACCGTTGCCCTCTTATTCTCCTTCGTCGCAGCAGCCTTGACAACACTGCGCAGAGCCTTTGCAATGCGCCCCTGCTTGCCGATGACCTTGCCCATGTCATCCTCTGCCACACGAAGCCTTAAAATGATCTCCTGATCATCCTGCGTTTCGTCAACGACGACAGCTTCCGGATGATCGACCAAGGATTTTGCGATAACCTCGACTATCTCTTTCACGCCGGTCGTCTCTCCTCATCGCAATACGCACGCCGCGAGAGATCACCGAGATGGATCCCCCGCTCACGCGCTGTATTTGTCAATCTTTCTGACGCTTTGCCTCGGCGAATTTCGCCATCGTTCCGTTCTTGCTCAGGAGGTTCCTGACCGTGTCGGTCGGCTGTGCGCCCTTCTTCATCCAGTCGATCGCCTTGTCCTCGTCAATGCTGACGACGGCGGGCTGCTTCGACGGATCGTAGTTTCCAAGGATCTCGATGAATCGACCGTCACGCGGTGCGCGCGAGTCGGCGACCACAATGCGATAAAAGGGATTCTTCTTCGCACCCATGCGGTTCAAACGAATCTTGACTGCCATAATTTCACCACCTTTCGTTGTGTGTTATTTACTGTGTATTATTTGAAGAATGGCATCTTCGGAAGCCCCATGCCGCCGAGCGACGGCATCGACGGCATTCCGCCCTTGCCCTTCATCTTCTTCATTTTCTTCATCATCTTGCGCATCTCGCCAAACTGCTTGAGCAACTTGTTCACATCCTGCACGCGCGTTCCGCTGCCGGCAGCAATGCGTTTGCGGCGGCTGCCGTTGATGATCGTGATATCTGCGCGCTCCTTCGGTGTCATCGCGCGGATGATCGCCTCAAGCTGACGCATCTCCTTGCCGTCGAGGTCAAACTCCTGATCACCGAGCTTCTTCTTGAGGCTCCCCATTCCGGGGATCATGCCCAGAATACTGCTGAGTGACCCGAGTTTCTTCACCTGCTGCAGCTGATCGAGGAAGTCGTCAAGCGTGAAGTCGTTCTTGCGGAGCTTCGCCTCCATCTTCTTAGCATTCTCGAGGTCAAAGTTCTCCTGTGCCTTCTCCACGAGAGAGAGCACGTCGCCCATGCCGAGGATGCGCGATGCCATGCGGTCAGGGTGGAAGACCTCGAGCGGCTCGAGCTTCTCGCCCATACCGACAAATTTCACGGGGCAGCCCGTGACTGCCTTGATCGAGAGTGCCGCGCCACCGCGTGCATCGCCGTCCAGCTTCGTCATAATGACGCCGTCAAGCCCGAGCGATTCATCGAAGGACTGCGCGACGTTGACAGCTTCCTGTCCCGTCATTGCGTCCACAACAAGCAGGATCTCGTGCGGCTTTACCGCTGCCTTGATATCGCGCAGCTCCTGCATGAGCGTTTCGTCGATCTGCAAACGTCCCGCTGTGTCGATGATGACAACATCGTTTGCATGCGATGCCGAGTGTGCAATCGCGGCGCGCGCAATAGCAACGGCATCCTCCTGTCCCTGTGAGAAGACGGGAACCTCGACCTTTTCGCCGATCACCTCAAGCTGCTTGATCGCAGCGGGGCGATAGATGTCGTCTGCGACGAGCAGCGGGCGCTTACCCTGCTTCTTGAGCATGAGTGCGAGCTTGCCCGCCGAGGTGGTCTTACCCGAGCCTTGGAGTCCGACAAGCATAATGACCGTCGGCGGATTTGGGCTGATATTCAGACGGCTCTCCGTCCCGCCCATCAGCGCGGTCATCTCCTCGTCAACGATCTTGATGACCGCCTGTGCTGCCGTGAGCGTGTCGAGCACCTCCTGCCCGACGGCACGCTCCTTGACGCGTTTGACGAAGTCCTTGACAACCTTGAAGTTCACATCCGCTTCAAGGAGGGCCATCCGCACCTCGCGCATGGCATCGCTCACATCGTCCTCGGTCAGCTTGCCATGTCCGCGCAGCTTCTTGAATATGCCCTGCAGTCGATCGGACAGATTTTCAAAGATCATTCTCCCACCTCCTTCGTATCATCCTGTGATGTGTATTGTTCCAGTTCGTCCGCGATGCGGCGCACATCGGCGCACGCGATTGGTTCTCTGAATGCACGCAGCTTTGCACAGACAATAGCAAGTGCGCGCTCCTGTTCCTGCTGGCGTGCGAGCAGCCCGAGTGTCTCCTCCATCTCCGCAAGCGCACGCTCGGCGCGGCGAATATTGTCATGCGCCGCCTGCCGCGTGATGCCCAGCTCCTCGCCGATCTCCGCGAGGGAGAAGTCCTCTGCGATGTGAAGACGCAGACTCTCCCGCTGCTTTCCTGTCAGAAGCCCTCCATAGAGGTCATACAGTCTTGCAAGGTAGTAGAGTCGCTCCATACACATCACCCACCTATAAACACTTCTGCGATTATAACGGCAAACGAAAAGCCTGTCAAGTATTTTTCTTGACAGGCTTCGATCTATATGCGTCCACGAGCCTTTTTGAATGCACTACACCAAACGTAGATGTGTTCTCTTGGAGGACGGATGGTGAAACGGAATCCATGAAAGCGGTGTAGATGCCACCGTCTCCCCCTCTATGGTGAGCGATATCGTAATCGCAATCAGATCCTGCCCTGTCACATCCGTCAAGAGAAACGCATACGCATTTTGGAGATCGGTTGAAAATGCAAGTAAATTACATTCTTCCAAAAAACTGACATAAGCAAACAGAACGCTTAAATCGTCCACCATGCCGCCGTCCGCCATGCCGACACACAAAGCATGAAACGCCTTGACCGGCTTTTGAACAAAAAAGGTCTTCGTATCGGTTTCTTCATTGACAAGCGGCACGCCCTCAAGCTTCATGAAGTCTTCCATAACAGGAAGATAGAATGCCACAGCCCGATCTCCATCGGTCTGCTCCCAGATTTCTGCCATAAAGGGAATTCCGTTCTTGGTTGTGCCATAAGAATAACCTTTATTCTCAGGCGAAATGTTTTCCTGCGAAAAGTTGTATGTGATGAACGGATGATTTGCTTGATAAAATCCCGGCACTGCTGTCACAGCTTCAGATGTATCATTGGTGCATATTGTTCCAACATCCTGAAATACATCTGCAAATGCGTGAAAATTTTTCTTTTCACCTCTATCAATAATTGCAAATGCTATTGTCTGAAAGTATTTGTGATATCCTTCATCCATAAGAATATCATAAAAATACTTTGCAACACTGTGCGGATCGTGCCCAAATGCCCCGCATCCCCATGCGCCAAGAACGAGTGACGAATACCCATGCGCTGCGGCAACGGCAAACATTTTCCTTAGCCTTGATTTCATTACACGGGACAGCACATCGGGAGAAACCTCCCGCGCCGCACCGTTGCGGTTCGGCGCAGGAATCGTAATGACAGAGATCAGAAACGGCTCATCCAAAAAAGCATCATGAAGATCCCGAAAGACGCATACATGGGGAGATAGTATCATGTAGTCGGAATCACAGGCATTTTTCCGACGATTGTTATAGTCATACATCTTATATGCCGCATCGCCGCCTATGGAGTGATAAAGCGTACTCTCTCTGCACAAACATTCTTCCTGTGCATTTGCGCCGTTTCGAAAGCCGCCGCCGGGTACATGTGCATTGGCGAAATTCATTACGAGTTCATTCTCCATTCCCTCGGCACAGGCAAAAGAATCTGCCTCCAAGACATAGATATCAGGTGTATCTGATATCGAGCAGCTACTTTTTACAACTTCTCCACAGCGTTTTGCCTCTTTGGCATCTATGAGAATTGCTGCGCTATAGTCCTCATTGGGAAGAACTATTGTTTTTCCATGCTTTTGGTACCTGCCTTGATGCGTGATCTGTATGGTTTCTTCCGCGATTCGCCTGCGTTCCTGCCGAGACATGGCAGCCCCTCCTTTTTCATCTCATTGCATGGATTTCTCCCTGACCCACTTCCAATCTTTAATTTGCTGCTCCAATGGTCGATTCCTTATCCCAAGACCGCCGCAATGTGCCAGCGGATAGATCACCCCGCCCCCATACGCAGGATCCGCGTTGATCTGTGGATGTTCTTCGATATATTTCATATAGCCCTTATATGGTATTCTGGATCCTTTTACAAGTGCCTTATAAACACATTCAAAGCTCATACGTCCCAAGCACAAAATATTCTTTGGCTGCAATATGGTACATAACTCCTGAAAACGCTTCATGTCCTTATTCATGCGTTTCTTCGTCATGCCCCTGCTGCTTTCTTTACGCCTGTAGCCCAAGCAAAAATTCGTAAAGAAAAGCTCATCATACTGCTGTTGTGCAATTTCATAACCCAAATGACGAAAGAGCTCAATCAAGTTTTTATCCGTTTGGAACCCACTGTCCATTTTCTTTTCGTCACTGATATACGGTAAGTCTTTTCCGCTGATAATCTCTCTGATCCTATCTTGAAAAGTCTTCGGCGCAGAATAAGGGTTGCCCCAGTCCTGTCCGACCAACAAGTATTTTATTTCCGGCGTCGTTTCGGCATATCCTCTGCCCTGCCAATAGGTATAAAGATTGATTTCTTTACAAACACCAAAGGTCTCATCAAGCGGCACCAGAAAAGAAGATCCATCCTGTTTCCGATAGAACTCCCGCGCGTCTTGTACAAGACTTTCATAGGCTTCACGTTTGTTCATTTCTGCCCCTCCTTATACAACTACTAGTATCATAGTACGTACTTCAATAAACAATGTCAAGACTAAAGGACCCCCATCACAAAAGGCATGAAGCGGCTTCGTGCCAGTTCATGCCTAAGAACTCATTGTATTGTCATATCCTTATGTCACGTCTCAGCGACGGAATTTTTCCAGCGGCTCTGCGTGGTCGGTCACAAACTCGACCGTGCCGATGTACTCGCCCGCTGCATCATACATCGCCTGATACTGCACGCGAATCGGACGCTCGCGGATGTAGCGGTGCACGATCATCTGCGTGCGCTTCTTCGCCTTGAAGTCCGCGATCAGATTCCGCACCACGGGGATGATCTCGGGCGGGTGGCAGTTCATCACGTCCCGCCCGAGTGCGGACAACGGACGCGTAAAGACCTGCCCCTCGTTCGTGAAGAAGCGGACAACATCGTCCTTGTCGATGAACGTGATGTCCACGGGTAACAGCTGAAGGATCCCCGTCAGCTGCTCCATCGAGAGCTCGCCCGTCGGGAACTGGAGCTTCCCGCCCACCTGAGACTGTGCGAGACGAGCCGCCTCCTGATCGAGCCACGGCTGCGCCTCCGCCCACGCAGGAATCGGAACACCGAACGAGATGCCCATATCCGGCAGGTCATGATAGCAACGATACCATTCCATCTGCGTGAAATAGCGCAGACTGAGCGGGAAGAGAATCTTCTCCTCCTTGAAGATCATCTCGCGGATGCGCTGCGTAAGTGCACGGATACGTGCCTCGTAGAGCGGCAGCGTCTCCGCGTCTGCCTTAAGCGCTTTGATAATCATCGCCAGCTCGCGCTTCATCTCATCGTCGATGCCCCACATGACCTGCGAGGGGCCCGTGACACCGTAATCGTAGAGAATCGGCATCAGCAGCTCTTCCTTCTTGATGTAGTGAGAGCGCACATCGCCGAGCGCGAGAATGTGCTGGAGCATGACATCCGTTCGCTTTGCGCCGTCCAGCTCGCCCTCAATCGTGTCGAGCAGCGCGTCGAGTGCCGCATTCTCCGCACGCAGGATCGTGAGCGGATGCCCCTCGGGCAGTGCGTCGATATCGTCGGGATTCACCGATGCCGCCTGTGCGTGAATCTCATCGTGCGAGAGCGCACCCGCCGGCGGCTCGCTCGCCACGCCGTGAAAGAGTGCCGAATGCACATCGCAGAGACGCTGCACCTCCGTGATCGGCATTCCCTCCTTGATGAGTGTCTGCTCTGCGTCCATAATCTCCTGCGCCTCGACATGGCTGAACTCCTGCACGAAGTCCGCACGGACGGAGTCGAGATCCTCGCCGCTCGACAGGCGTTCGATGAAGTTCCGAATGCGTCCCTGCCGCGACTGTGCATCATCGCTGATCACCTGATATCCGCGCTCCTCGAACGCCGCGATGACCTTCGAGAGTTCAATCCCCTTCACCGCCGCACCGCGTGGGATTGTCATAATGCGCCCCATCACATTCAGCGCAACGGGGTTTGTAATCTCCTTAAAGCCGATCCCCGCCATGATCTCCTTTACTTCTGGATTCTCCTCTACCAGCTCGGCGACCGTCTTTTTCAAATCGAGTACCTTTTCCATGGGTTCTCTCCTTTATCTATATTATCGTACATCATCATCTCTGTGTGACGATTATAACGCAAAGCGATGAAAAAGTACTGTAACCTTTGATACGAAAAAAGGGCTGCTCCGAAAAAAGAGCAGCCCCCTATTCTTACAGTGTCTTAAACGTAAACTCCTGCCCGTCGAAGCTAAGCTCCACGGTATCGCCGCCGCGCACATCACCCGCGATGATCTTCTTCGAGAGTGCCGTCTCCACGGTATGCGTGAGCAGGCGACGCAGCGGACGCGCACCGAAGTCGGGGTCAAAGCCCTCGTCTGCAAGTGCCGTAATCGCCGCATCGTCCCACGTGAGCTGAATGTCCGCCTGACGCTCAAGACGCTTGCTGAGTGACGCGAGCATGATTGCCGCGATGCGCTTTACATCGTCCTTCGTGAGAGCCTTGAATACAATCGTATCGTCCACGCGGTTCAGGAACTCGGGGCGGAAATACTCTTTGAGGAGAGCACGCACCGCCGTCTCCGCCTCCGCGTAGTCCTTGCTCAGGATCTCGTGCGAGCCGAGATTGCTCGTCATGATGATGACGGTGTTCTTGAAGTTCACGACGCGCCCCTTGCCGTCTGTCAGACGCCCGTCGTCGAGAATCTGCAGCAGGACGTTGAACACGTCGCGGTGTGCCTTTTCGATCTCGTCGAGCAGAATGACGCTGTACGGGCGGCGGCGTACCGCCTCCGTCAGCTGCCCGCCCTCATCGTAACCGACGTAGCCCGGAGGCGCACCGATGAGACGCGAGACGCTGTGCTTTTCCATATACTCGCTCATGTCGATGCGGATCATGCTCCGCTCGTCATCAAAGAGCGATTCGGCGAGGGTCTTTGCAAGCTCCGTCTTGCCCACGCCCGTGGGGCCGAGAAAGATAAACGAGCCGATCGGGCGGTTCGGATCCTTGATGCCCGCGCGCGCACGCAGGATTGCCTCGCTAACGGCGGTCACCGCCTCGTCCTGTCCGACAACGCGCTCGTGCAGCACCTCCTCAAGGCGGAGCAGCTTCTCTCGCTCGCCCGTCATCATCTTCGTCACAGGAATGCCCGTCCAGCGGCTGACGACACGCGCGATGTCCTCCTCGCCGACCTCCTCCTTGAGCATCCGCTCGCCGTACGCCTTGGCGGCAATCGCCGCCTCCTCTTCCGCGAGCTTCTTTTCGAGTTCCGGCATCTTGCCGTATTTCAGCTCCGAGGCGCGCGCAAGGTTCTGGGCGCGCTCCGCCGCCTCCATCTCACCGCGCAGCTCGTCCATCTCCTTCTTGATGGCGCGCACGCGCAGGATGGACTGCGTTTCCTCTTCCCACTTTGCTTGGAGCTTCTGCTCCTCGGCATGCAGCTGCTCCTTCTCAGCGACAAGAGCGGCGAGTTTTTCCTTCGATGCCTCGTCTGTCTCTTTTTTCAATGCCTCCTGCTCGATGTCGAGTTGGAGAATCTTGCGTCGGATCTCGTCAAGCGGTGCGGGCATTGACTCGATCTCCGTGCGCAGCTTTGCTGCCGCCTCATCGACGAGGTCAATTGCCTTGTCGGGCAGGAAACGGTCGGAGATGTAGCGGTCGGAGAGCGTCGCTGCCGCCACAAGAGCCGCGTCGCGGATGCGTACGCCGTGATGCACCTCGTAACGCTCCTTCAGCCCACGCAGAATGGAGATCGTATCCTCCACGCTCGGCTCGCCGACCATGACGGGCTGGAAGCGGCGTTCGAGCGCCGTATCCTTCTCGATGTATTTGCGATACTCGTTCAGCGTCGTTGCACCGATGCAGCGCAGCTCACCGCGCGCGAGAAGCGGTTTCAGCAGGTTGCCCGCATCCATCGCACCCTCTGCCGCGCCCGCGCCGACGACTGTATGCACCTCGTCGATAAAGAGCAAAATCTGCCCCTCGGACTTTGCAATCTCGTTCAGCACTCCCTTGAGGCGTTCCTCGAACTCGCCGCGGAATTTCGCGCCCGCGACCAGTGCGCCCATGTCAAGCGAGTAGAGTGTCTTGTTCTTCAGCGACTCGGGCACATCCCCCGCCACAATGCGGCGGGCAAGCCCCTCGACAATCGCTGTCTTGCCGACACCCGGCTCACCGATGAGTACGGGGTTGTTCTTCGTACGGCGTGAGAGAATCTCGATCGAGCGGCGAATCTCCTCATCACGCCCGATCACGGGATCGAGCTTGTTCGCACGCGCAGCCGCCGTCAGATCGCGTCCGTATTTCTCAAGTGACTGATAGCCCTCCTCGGGGTTGTCGCTCGTGACATTCTGCTTGCGATGCTTCTGAATCGCCTCCTGCACCGCGCTCTTCGTCAGACGGAACTCACGCGCGATGCTCTGTACCTCGTCGCTCCCGTCCGTAATAAGTGCGAGCAGCAGATGCTCGGTCGAGACGTACTCATCCTTCATCGACTTCGCCAATTCCTCGGCACGCCCGAGCACGCGCACCATGTCCATCCCCATGCCAAGGCGATTCGTCCCGCGCACGCTCGGAATGGAGGCAAGCTCCTTTTCGAGCCTTGCCTTGAGCAGCGGCAGGTCAACACCGCAGACATCGAAGATGGTTGCGAGCAGCCCCTCCGGCTCCTTCGCGAGTGCCAGCAGTACGTGTACCGATGTGATTTCCTGATGATAGCGCATCGCCGCGATCTGCTGTGCCGATTGCAGTGCCGCGAGCGTGCGCGCTGTGTATTTATCCTGTTCCATAATGTGTCCCTCCACAGTTCATTTCATATTTATGAGCTTATTATACCAGATAAAGTCAAATAGTCAAATATAAATTTTGATTTTTTGACTTTTATTTTTTAGAAGAGGCTCTGCCTTCGTTGAGCAGAGCCTCATACATTCAGATCATATTCTTTTTATACGCGTCGTAAAGCTCCTTGAGCTCCTCCATCTTTGCATACATCTCAAGCTGCAGCGCGGATGCCGTCGGATAGTCGCCCTCATTGAGTGCCTTGATGAGCAGCGTAAAGAGCGCCTTGTCGTCGATCGTGTCCTTCGCGAGATAGATGCGCAGATCGTGGATCTTGTTCCACATATAGGCATCCTGATCCGTCAGGAAATCACTCTTGATCTCCGTCATGCGGCGGACGATGTTGCGGTTCTCGGGAATGATGCGGCTGATGAGCTCGATCTTCCAGCGCAGGAGTGCTCCCGTGCGGAACGAGTCGATGATCTGCGGGCGAAGTGTGTTCGCCTGTGTGAGCACCGCCACCTTCTCGGGATAGAGATCAAAGCCGAGCATGTTCTCCCAAACCGTCGCGGGCGGCTTGCCGAAGCGCGCATCGCGCTCGTCCGCCGTATAGTGCTCGAATACGTCCTCCTCGCTCCGATAGGCGCGGTCGGTTTCGAGGTAACCCGCAGGTTCCCCCGGCTGCTTCGAGAGTTCCGCGAGCAGCTCATCCGCCGTGCGTCCCTCCGAATACTTGATGCCGTCGAGAATTGCGAGGTACGAAGCGGCAATGACGAGGTAGGTGTTCGAGTAGGGATTGGTCGCACGCAGCTCGAACCGCGTTGCGAGCGGGTTTTTGAGATCGCGGATGAGGCTGACAAGCACCGTACGGTTGCGCGACGGGATCGCGGGCGATGCCCCGAACGAGGTGACGACACAGACCGGCGCCTCAAATCCGGGCTTCAGGCGGTTGAATGCGTCATTCGTCGCCGAAACAAACGGATTGATCGCCTCATAGTTCTTGAGCAGCCCCATCAGTGCGCTATAGCCGACCGCATTCATATAGTGTGCATTCTGGTCGTCTGCGGCAAAGAGGCTGTGACGCTTGCCGTCTTTCGTGATCGCCGCGAGACTCAAATGCGTGTGCTCGCCGTTACCCGCCAACCCGATCAGCGGCTTCGCCTTGAAGTTGACCTCGAGTCCGTAGAGTCGGAAGATCTCACGAACAAAGGTACGGACGAAGAGTTCGTTATCCGCCGCCTGCACAGCACTATCATACTGCCAGTCGATCTCGATCTGCTCGCAGACATGTGTCATGCGCCCGCTCTCGTTGATCTGCGCCTTGAGGCCGCCGACCTCCTTGTGCCCCATCTCCATGTGGAAGCCGTATTTGTCGAGCTGGATAATGCAGTCCTCAAGTGCCGTACGCACAGCACCGTGCGTACGCTCCCAGTACTGCTCATTCATCACCTGCGAGGCAGACATCTCCTCGATGGATGCGTTGTCATCGAGCGGTGTTTTGACCCAGAACTCGAGCTCCGTCGCCGACGTAAAGGCGATGTCCACGATATCCGCGCCGTTCAGAGAGGGCGCAGCGGAAATCTCAGGATTCCGATGGAAGAAGTCGAGGAGTTCCTTTTTCACATAGGCGAGCGTATCCACGAGTACCGCACGCGAGTCGACGCGCTTCTCCTCATGTATGATGAATGAGGGAATGCGCAGCGTCCCAATCGGCAGCCCCGTCTCCTCATCCGCCCCCTCGGGGTCGTAGTCGACAAACCAGTTGACCGCAGGATCAATCGGAAGATCCACCTTCGCGTTGTTGATCGTCGCGATCTTCGGCAGGACGACGGAGGAACCATCCGTCTGCACGGCGGTTCCGTTGTAGAATTTCTCAATGTCCTCAATGAAAATCCGCACGGGAATCTTCTCGTCCGTATCGTTGCCCGCCATATCGATGCCGACAAGCGAGACGAAGCGCACCTCGGGATGCGCCTTGAGCTGGCGAATAACCTCTTCACGCGGCGTGTTGGCGGGAATCTTATAGAGGAGCTCGTTCATCTTTGCGTACCACCCTTTTTCTAAAAGAATGCCATGCGGCATAAACTCACGCGCCCATCTTACCATTTTTCGGAGGTCGTTGTAAAGATATTGAGAAGAAGTATTCATTTCCTTAATTTCATACGCATTGACGGCGATTCCCTATACACATAGAATATAGAAAGACATACATAATAAAGAGAGAGAAGAAGATACCATGAAAAGCAAGATGCATGTAGATTGGACATGGATTCGCTCACACCTGCCGAGAGAATTTGCAGATTGGGACATCGGATTTTTTGGCGGCTATTACTTGGACGGCAGGAACGTCATGTTGGAGGGTGAGCGCGGTGAACCGGACACACTGGAGTATGCGGCACGCGACGAGGAGGATCTTCGCCTGTGGCAGTTTGATCACGTTTGTGAGCTGCTCAGCTATGCGTTGGAACTGGAGCACCGTACGGAAAATGCAAAAAAATGGCGCTATGTAAGAGTACGCGTCGAAAACGGAAAATGGCTCTATGCAGAGCGAAGGTCGTATATCTATAACGCCATTGAGGATACACGGCTCGCCGCATTCGAACGGTATCTGCGCCTCATCCACCCCGTCTATTCACCGGAGCACTTTGAGGAGCGCGTACAGGCGCATGTTCGACTGATGAACCGCTGGTACCGTACGCCGCATTGGGACTTTGACCGAAACGCGCTCTGCTTTGTCGAGGTCAGCGATGCAAAGGAATACGGAGGCGATGCAGATGACACGGAAGAACCACGGACAGGATCAGTAATACAAATGCTGTAACGTAAACGGAAATCGGTCACAGAGAGGATGATGGCTATGAATATCACCATTCGCATCTTGCAGCTGAAGGGACGGGCGCATGAACTCATCCG
>CALALM010000047.1 GCA_937925565.1 uncultured Centipeda sp. | reverse complement strand
CGCGGGTGCAAGCATTCGCTCTGCGTTCTGTGGACCGTGTTTCGGTGCGGGAGATGTGCCGGCAAATCAAGGATTCAGTATCCGCCACACGACCCGCAACTTCCCGAATCGTGAGGGTTCTAAGCCGAATGAGGGGCAGATTTCCTCTGTCGCACTGATGGATGCCCGTTCGATTGCAGCGACGGCGCGTAATGGAGGATTCCTGACGGCGGCAACAGAATCTTTGGAAACGTTGCCCACCTATCATTTTGACGATACCGTTTATACGAATCGTGTCTATCAGGGATTCGGCAAGGGAAACATAAACGAGGAGCTTGTCTCCGGTCCGAATATCGTACCGTGGCCACACATTCGCCGTATGCCCGAAAATCTTTTGCTCACCGTGTGCGCAGTCATCCACGACACTGTGACGACAACGGACGAGCTGATTCCTTCAGGCGAGACATCATCGTATCGGTCGAATCCTCTGCGACTGGCGGAGTTCACGCTCTCGCGCAAAGTGCCGGAGTATGTCGGGCGTGCCAAAGTCGTGCAGGAATACGAAAAGGCACGGCAGCATTGGCTCAATACAGGATCGGATCAAGTGGCAGCACAGCGGGGCTTCCCCGACGATTTGCGCGATGCCGGCTTCATGAAGGCAACAGGGCTTGGCAGTCTTGTCTTTGCCATCAAACCGGGCGACGGTTCAGCGCGTGAACAGGCGGCATCCTGTCAGCGCGTTTTGGGCGGCGATGCGAATGTCGCACGCGAGTATGCGACGAAGCGTTACCGCAGCAATCTGATCAACTGGGGGATTATCCCGTTCATCGTGGACGAGCAGGATCAGGATCGTCTGCATGTCGGCGACTTGCTCCTTATCCGCGGGATTCGCGCTGCGGTCGTTTCCAATGCGGATCGCATTGAAGCAGAGATCCGGCGCGGTGATACGCGTGAGAAAATAACACTCCTCCTTGCGAATCTCTCTGAGGCGGAGCGCCGTATTCTGCTGTCGGGGTGTCTGATTAACTTCTATGGAGAAGAAAACGTATAGGCTCTCCTATCATACAGAAAAAGGAGGAACAGATTATTATGAGCAAAGTGGTATTGACAGGTATTTGCGATATGCACGTGCATACGGCACCGGATCTTCGCCCCAGAGCTTACACGGATTTTGAAATGATGGAGGCGGGGATTCGCGTCGGTGCACGCGCAATTGTTTTGAAATCTCACCACGGGACAACGATGAATCGTGCATTCCTGTGTAATGAGCATAATCGGTTACTCCATCGCGGCGATAATAATTTTACCATGTTTGGCAGCATCACATTGAATGATGCTGTTGGTGGACTGAATCCTGTCGCGACAGAGACGGCACTGAAGATGGGCGCAAAGGTGATCTGGCTCCCTACAACAGGGGCTGCAAATCATCATCGCGCCTATGGAAAAGAGGGCGGCATTGAATGTTTGGATGCCGACGGGAATGTGACTCCTGCCGTTGATGCCATCATTTCCATCGCAAAGCAGTACGATGTCGTCCTTGGGACAGGGCATATCTCCGGGCAGGAGATTTTCAAGGTAGTAGAGCGGGCGCGCCGTATGGGGCTCCGTAAAATTGTTGTGACACATCCGGAGTTCTGGGTTGTTGGACTCTCGCATGAAGAACAGCTGTGCTTGGTGAAGGACTACGATGTTATCTTGGAACGGTGCTATGCACAGCCGCTTGGGACGTGGGAGAAGAAGACGTATCAGAGCAATCTGGAAGACAACTTGCAAATTATCAAGAAGGTAGGCTATCGTAACGTCATGGTCGACACCGATGGTGGCCAGGTCGAAAATCCAAATTGGGAGATTGCAATGGCGGAATATATGCAGTACCTTCTGGATCATGGTGTTACGCAGGAGGAGCTGGATTATATGACGAAGCAGATCCCGTATGCTTTACTTGGCATTACAGGATAGAAGCGGGAAGGAGTTTGGATATAATGATCAGTCTGTTTGTGGTTTTTGCGATCGCCAGCTCGATTGCACTTGGCTATCGGACGAAGATCAACACTGGCCTTTTCGCGATGGTCTTCGCCTATATCATTGGCTGCTTTTGTTTGGGTCTGAAATCAAAAGAAGTCATCGCAATGTGGCCAATTCAAATATTCTTCGTTATCTTTGGCGTATCACTGTTCTACAATTTCGCTCTTCTGAATGGCACGTTGGAAAAGTTAGCTTCCATTTTGCTGTATCAGTGTCGTAAAGTTCCTAGAATTTTGCCTTATGCCTTGTTTTTGGCAGCAGCTCTAATTGCAGGGCTTGGAGCGGGATTCTTTACAGTTATGGCATTCATGGCGCCAATTACCCTTATGCTCTGTAACAAAACAGGACTTAATAAACTGGTAGCGGGCGTTGCGATTAACTATGGAGCACTTGGTGGAGCGAACTTTATGACGAGTCAGAGTGGAATTGTATTTCGTGGGCTTGCTAGCTTGATTATTGGTGAGGTTTTGATATACAGAGGATGCGTTCCTTTTCGCCACACTGATTTTCGTTACAAGCATGCTCCTTCCGTTTTTTGTCATTACATTCCTGATGTTTGCAACGCATAGCCATAAGGTGTTGGGGACACATATTGAGGTCAGCAAACCAGAGGCGTTTGACGCGAAGCAGCGGATGACATTGGGACTGATTGGTATTATGATGGGGCTGGCACTCTTTCCACCGGTTCTGCACACAATTCTGCCGGCTAATCAGACGATACAGTTCATCAACTCTAGGATGGATATTGGGCTGATTTCTGTAACGATGGCTGTTCTTGCACTGCTGATGAAGCTGGCAGATGAAAAGCAAGCTGTGAGCAAAGTGCCGTGGGGAACACTGATTATGATCTGCGGTGTGGGTATGCTGATCTCTGTAGCGATTAAAGCAGGGACGATTGATATACTCGCAGGATGGGTGGGGACAAACATTCCTGCATATCTCGTTCCCTT
>CALALM010000046.1 GCA_937925565.1 uncultured Centipeda sp. | reverse complement strand
CTCGGCGTGCGCGTCGAGCGTCAGGCAGAGAGTGCGCTCGTCATCGCAGAGTGGCTGCGCACACTCCCCGAGGTCACGGAGGTCTACTATGCGGGGCTTCCCGATCATCCGCAGTATGCACTGCAGAAAAGTCAGAGCACGGGCTCCGGCGGCATGATCTCGTTCAAGGTGAAAAGAGCTGAGATCGCGCAGAACGTCCTCGCTCATCTGAGGCTCATCGCCTTTGCCGAGAGCCTCGGCGGCGTCGAAAGTCTGCTGACCTATCCCATCGTACAGACGCATGCCGAGATGCCGCAGGACCTCATCAAACGCACGGGACTCGATGACCGCCTCCTCCGCCTTTCTGTCGGTTTGGAAGACGTGGAGGATCTGAAGGAGGATTTGGAGCAAGCACTCAAGAAAGCCGCTCAGGAAGGATAATAAATATGCACATCAATTTTGACGAAATCATCAACCGCAAGAGCACCTCCTGTCTGAAATACGACTTCGCCGCCGAGCGCGGCTACCCAAAGGACATCCTGCCGTTCTGGGTCGCGGACATGGACTTCCGCGCCCCCGTTCCCGTCATTGACGCACTGAAGACACGCGCCGATCACGGCATCTTCGGCTATACACAGATCAAAGACGACTACTTTAACGTCCTTCAGAACTGGTTCCGCACACGGCACGATTGGGAGATCGAGCGGAGCGATCTCGTCATCACGCCCGGCGTCGTCTTTGCTGTTGCAACAGCCATCCGCGCTTTTACAAGGCACGGTGACGCGGTGCTCATTCAGCAGCCCGTCTACTACCCCTTTGCGAATATGATTCGGCAAAATGAGCGCGTTCTTGTCGATAACCCCCTGCATCTCATCGAAGGGCGCTATATGATCGACTTTGAGGACTTCGAGCAGAAGATTGTCGAACACGGCGTCAAACTCTTCATCCTGTGCAGCCCGCACAACCCCGTCGGGCGCGTCTGGACGCGTGCGGAGCTCGAGCAGATCACCGCGATCTGCCTGCGTCACAACGTCATCGTTGTTGCGGACGAGATTCATGAGGAGTTCGTGCGCTCCGGCTTCCGTCACATCCCGTTCGCCTCGCTCTCAGAGGAGGCGGCAGCGATCACAGTCACCTGCACCTCGCCAAGCAAGACCTTCAACCTTGCGGGGCTGCAGATCTCCAACATCTTCATCCGTGATAAAGATCTGCGCCGCCGCTTCAAGGAGGAACTCAGCCGCACCGGCTACGACGAACCGAATACGCTCGGACTTGCCGGTGCAAAGGCGGCATACGAACACGGCGCAGAGTGGCTCACGCAGCTGCTCGCCTACATCGAGGAGAATCACACACGTACCAAGAGTTTCCTCACTGCACATCTGCCGAAGGTACAGATCATCGCCCCCGAAGGAACCTATCTCCTCTGGCTCGACTTCCGCGCCTACGGACTCTCGGACGAAGCGCTCAACGAAAAGATCATCCGCGAGGCTCATCTCTGGCTCGACGACGGCCCCATCTTCGGTGCGGGCGGCAGCGGCTTCCAGCGCATCAACATCGCCTGCCCGTGGTCAACACTCGAAATGGGACTGAAAAACCTCGCGCAGGCATTTGGCTAAGCGAGACATAAAAACGAGGAACGACCGCATTTTCGCCGTCGTTCCTCGTTTTTTAATCCGATGGTGAATTATCCAATCTTATCCAGTTCCTTACGCCGTGCACGGAGCGTTTCGATGCCCTGTGGATACTCCTGCAAGATCAGCAGGAGATGAAACCACTCTATGAATATCGTCTTTTGAGTATCCAATTTGTGCTGCCGTTCTCACTACTGTACCAGTTATTCTGAAACTTGATCGCTTGAACCGTTCCAAATCATGACTTGGTTTGAACTTTTCCACGTAGTACATCATCCTTCATCTTCGTAACTTTACATCATAATGGTGTAAAAACAAGACCTCCCCGATTGGAGAGATCTTGCGATATCACTGATACTGTGTTATTTACGGAACCACTGATAAATTCAGCACCATCATCTT
>CALALM010000045.1 GCA_937925565.1 uncultured Centipeda sp. | reverse complement strand
CGCGACTGTCATAATATAACACAGAGAATCGTCCTGCGTCAACCCCCTTTTTTTATGTTTTTTGCTTTTCGTCAAAAATAACGTATGATATAATCATTCTACCATATAATTGCAACAAAGGAAATATTGTCATGCATGAATACAAGCACGCTCTCATCCTCCCACCCCTCCACGCGACGCTGCCATGTCTGCCGTCGCAGGAACTTGTCTGCCTTGGCGGCGGACGGACACCGACAAAAGATTGGCTGACACAGCTCTTTCAACAATCCGAAAAGGGCGGTACCGATCGCCCCATCTTGGCGATTGATCGGGGTGTAAATATCTGCTATGCACTAAAACTTCCACCTGTCCATCTGATCGGCGATGGGGACAGTGCAAGCAAAGCAGCGTGGACGTGGGCAGAAACGCAGGGAGCGCAGGTTCATTCCTTCCCTCCAGAGAAGGATTTTACGGATACAGAGCTTACGCTCCATATTGCTGCGGAACGTTTTGCTCGGCCGCTCATCATCCTAACGGGAGCATTTGGCGGGCGGCTTGACCATCTCATGAGCACTGCTGCCGTCGCCGCGCACGCCACCATCCCCTGCGTACTTGCGGACGAGCGCGAAACACTTTTCTATCTCCATGCAGGCGAATCGCTCACCGTAACCTGCGACACAGCCCCGCGTGCCATCTCTCTACTCCCCTTTACGGAGGAATGTACGGGCGTAACAACGCGTGGGCTATATTGGGAACTGCGGGATGCGTGCATCACAAATCGTACGTCACTTGCAATCAGCAACGTGCTCGCACGCGAAAACACCAAGAACACGTTTACCGTCTCCATCAATAGTGGCGTTCTCGGTGTCTATCTCTGCCATAAAGAATAAAGGAAGTTTTCATTGAATATCAACATTCCACAGACCTATTTCAGCAAACTCATGCGAGCCGTCGTGGAGTTCGAACTGATTGAGCAGGGCGACCGCATCTTGATCGGCGTATCAGGCGGCAAGGACAGCATCTTTCTCACCTATGCCCTCGCCATCCTGCGTGAACGTCTCAAAAAGGACTTTACCATCGCGGCATTCACCGTCAATCCACAATTTGACGATCCGTTCGATACCAATGCGATTGCGTCATTCTGCAAGCAGCTCGATGTCCCCTATGAGGTTGTGGATGTCGATATCGCAGGCGCGATTGCGGAGCAGGACGACAAAAGCCCCTGCTTCACCTGCGCGTTCTTTCGGCGCGGCGCAGTCAACCGCTATGCCGCAGCGCACCAAATGAATAAGGTCGCCTACGCGCATCACCATGATGATGCCGTGGAGACCTTTCTCATGAGTTTATTCTACTCGGGGCAGCTGAACACGTTCCGCCCCAAAACCTATCTCGACAAGACGGACATCACCGTCATCCGCCCCCTCGTCTACTTTCGCGAGCAGGAAATCATTGACGCGATCCAATACCACGGTTTCACGCCCCTCCCCTCGCCCTGCCCCCACAACGGCAACACCACACGTCAGACCGTCAAAGAACTGATTGAAACGCTCGGCAGGGATAATCCGAACCTCTACAAGCACCTCGCCGCAGGGATGCGTGAGGGTGCACTCGGCGAGCTTTGGCCCGCAAGCAAGACGCGCAAGGAGATGGAGCGCACCTACCGCGCCTTTATGGCGAAAGGATAGCACTCAGCCAAAGTGCTCCTCCACCAGCTCCGCGAGCCGTCCCTCCTTCGCC
>CALALM010000044.1 GCA_937925565.1 uncultured Centipeda sp. | reverse complement strand
CCTCCTGCTGACCTCGTCCCCGCAGGGCGCGCCGTCGGCGGTTACACGGGCGTCATCATCGACTGCACAGGTCTTGGTCTGCGCCCCGTCATGAGTCCCGTCATCAAGGCGGAGAACGGCCGCCCCATCTACGGCTACAAGAACCTCGACAGTGACAAGGTCGTCGCAAACGGGATGGCATCCTACGCACGCAGCGAGGCGGATGCCACGCGTGCAGGGGTGAATCCGCTGCGCCTCCGTGCCGTCAGCGTTGACGGCAATGCGAACCCCGTGCTCTCAGCAAACGATGCGAACCGCCTCCTCCTCGAGAACAGTGCAAGCGGTTTCCTCGACGCGACCAACGTGGTGTTCCTGCGCTGAGAGCAGCCTTCTGAAAACCCTGCGAAATTTATGACATTTATCACGAATTTTTCAAGGTTTTTGTGTTATACTATATGAGTTACTACAAAACAAGGGAGAGAAACATATGAAACTCAGTGCACGCAATCAGCTCAAGGGCAAGGTTGTCTCCATCGAGAAGGGTGCCGTCAACGGCATCGTCGGCATCGAGCTGAAGGGCGGCGATGTCGTCACCGCGACCATCAGCATGAACGCCATCAACGAGCTCGGTCTCGCCGTCGGCAAGGAAGCGTACGCCGTCATCAAGGCAACGTCCGTCATGGTCGGCGTCGATCACTAAGACTTGCTTCACACACGAAAACCCCGCACATCGGACATTCCGGCGTGTGGGGATTTTTGTATGTCATTCTTCGCCCTGCGGCGATGCATCACGATGCCGCTTCGGCGGACGCGGATGGTAGAGACTCCAGTTCCAGTGAATCGCCGCAAAACGGATCATGAGAACAAGCACGAACGCGAGCCACGAGTCCGCCTCCACGCCGAGCGTGAAGCGCAGCATACAGAACACGAACGCCCCCACGAGCGACGCCGCCGCATAGACCTCGGCGTAGAGCACGACAGGCATGCGTTGCGCGAGCACATCACGGATCATACCGCCGCCCACCGCTGTCGTCGCCGCAAGGAGAATCGGCAGGACGAAGCTGTCCCCGCCGCCGACCCGCACACCCGTGAGCGCCCCCGTAATGGTAAAGGCGGCGAGTCCGATCGTATCCGACACGTTGAAAACCGTGAGGAGACGCTGCCGCCGCATCCGGTGCAGCGCCGTCCACTGGTAGAGGAACGATGTCGCGAGTGCGACACCCACCGAGAGAAGAAAATTTGTCGTATCGCGCAGCGCCATCGGCGGCGTGATGCCGACCAGCACATCGCGCACCATACCGCCGCCGACCGCCGTCGCAAGCGCCAGCACCGAAATGCCGAAGATGTCCATGCGGCGCGAGAGACCGACCAGCGCCCCCGACACGGCAAAGGCGAGCGTCCCGATGATATCGAACAGCCGCCACAGATCCTCCACGATCATAGTGATGTCCTTCCCTTTTGAATCTTATTTCACTTGAGCCGTCCAAGATGCCCCTTCCACCATGCTGCGCATGGTCCCCCTCCCCCGCTGTGGCAGGGGAGGCTGGGAGAGCGGACGTTAGGGAAGCACTGATAAATTCAGCCACGCCATCTTGACGCATCTTTTTTGCCCGCACTGTGTCGGCAAATCCTCCACATAGCTTTGGCTATGCGTCCGGTTTGCCTCCTTGTTCG
>CALALM010000043.1 GCA_937925565.1 uncultured Centipeda sp. | reverse complement strand
CACAAACCGCGGTGAACCGTGTGTCACGATGCAGAACTCTCCTGCGGGCCAGGCATATCTCGATGTTGTGGGTCGTCTTGCGGGCGAGGAGATTCCATTCCGGGATTTCGCGAAGGAAAGCCTCTGGGAAACCATCAAGGGCAAGCTCTTCGGGAAAAAGTAAGGAGGGGGAGCGTGATTGAGATGCTGAAAAGACTTCTCGGACAAAAGGAACGTTCCGGCGATATTGCGCGTCGCCGCCTCCAGCTTGTCATCATCAATGACCGCGCAAATGTTTCTCCGGAGATCATGGACAGTATGCGTGCAGAGATCATTCAGGTGATCTCAAAATATATGTATATCGATACGCGCGAGATGGAGTTCGCGCTCGAAAGTGAAAATGATACGATGGCACTTGTCGTCAATATTCCTGTTGTCAGCGTTCAGCATGGCGGCAGAAATCTGTTAAGGCACGGGCAATGATACTCTCAAAACGACTTCTGCGCCGTACGGATCTGACCTTGATTGTTGCGACTGCCGCCATTGTCATTATGAGCCTTGTCATCATCGGCAGTGCGACCCATGTCAATACGCCGAGTGAGGAACGTTATTGGTTCGTTCAGCGGCAGGGTATCTCCATCCTCGTGGACATAGCACTTGCGGCATTTTTGATGAATTTCGACTATAAGATCCTGCATCGCTACGGCAACCACTTCTATGTGTTCAATCTGATTCTCCTGATTCTCGTTATGCTGGTCGGACAGACTGCGCTTGGTGCACAGCGGTGGATCGCACTCGGTCCCATCAGCATACAGCCTTCGGAATTCTCAAAACTCATCATGATCATCGCACTTGCCGCCATGATGGAAAAGCGCGGCAGGGTACGGACACTCAGCGATCTCGCACCGATTGCCGTCTATGTCGGTGTGCCGTTCCTGCTCGTTCTGAAGCAGCCCGATCTCGGAACGTCACTCGTCTTTCTCGCAATCTTCCTCGGTATGGTGTTTGTCGCAGGGATCCGGCTGCGCATCCTCTTTACCATCTTTGGTTTGGGGCTTGCGGTGCTTCCTGTGCTTTGGCATTTTCTGAAAGACTATCAGAAAATGCGCATCTTGGTCTTCATGGATCCGAATGTCGATCCGCTCGGAGCGGGGTACCATATCATTCAATCGAAGATTGCGATTGGTTCGGGACTGCTCTTCGGGAAGGGGCTCTTTGGCGGGACGCAGAGTCAGCTGAACTTCCTGCCGGAGAATCATACGGACTTCATCTTCTCCGTTGTGGGGGAGGAACTGGGCTTCGTGGGATGCACTGTTCTGCTGCTGCTCTATCTCATCGTGCTCTGGCGCGGCATTCGAATTGCGCAGGATGCGAGTGACACCTTCGGTAGACTGCTCGCAGTCGGCATCACCTCGATGATTGCGTTCCATGTACTCGTCAATGTCGGAATGACGATGGGCATCATGCCTGTTACGGGCATTCCGCTTCCGCTCATGAGCTATGGCGTGAGCTCGCTTACAACGAATATCATGGCGATTGCCATCCTGCTGAATATCCAGCTGCGGCGGCAAAAATTACTGTTTTAAGAGGAACATCCCCATGCCTGCCCCGCTTGCGGGGAATGGGGACCGCGTTGCGGTGGAAGGGGCACAATGCCGGGAGTGTTGCACGAAGTTCATTCAGTTCTTTGTGTAGCAACTCCTTCTTTTGTTTATCTTGTAGGGAATATGGGGGAATACGAAACAATGGTGCAGCTCGATCACAGGATCCTGCAGTCGGTACTGAAA
>CALALM010000042.1 GCA_937925565.1 uncultured Centipeda sp. | reverse complement strand
TTATCATAGATGCATTCCCTTATACTGTTCCACCGTATCGTATCATACTCCTTCGTGTATACCAAAGGAATCGCTGATAAAATAGACCCTCAGATTGGCGTAGATTTTTCGTCCGAACAAGGAGACAAACCGGACGCATAGCAAGGGCTATGTGGAGGATTTGTCGACACAGTGCGGGCAAAAAAGATGCGCTAAGATGGCGTGGCTGAATTTATCAGTGCTTCCTAAAGAAATGGGTCAGCCGCACAAATTATGATGGCTGACTTTTTATTTGACCTCATCTATTGAACCCCGTCCTTTTTTTCCTATATAATACCAAGGACATGAAAGGAGTCCTGGCATGAAAAAATTCTTCGTGATTTTCTTGGCGTTCATCGCACTGTTTTCCATTGGATGCGGGAATACAAATACGGCGGACAACGAGAATGCACATGTGGCGTCCACCATACTCGATCTCTCACGCCCCATCAAACCGCCTGCAGAGTTTGCGGGCAAGCAGATACTCGTTGCGTTCTTCTCACATACGGGGGAGAACTTTGAAGTGGGCATTATCGAAAAGGGAAATACACATATTATCGCGGAACAGATTGCGGAACTGACAAAGGCAGACAAGATCTTTGAAATTCAGACGGTCACGCCCTACCCTGCCGACTATCAAGAGATGACAAAGGTGGCAAAGGACGAGCAGACGACACAGGCACGCCCCGAGATTGCTGCACGTGTGGAGGACATGGATGCCTATGATATCATCTTCCTCGGTTATCCGATCTGGTACCACGACTTGCCGATGCCCGTCTACACCTTCCTTGAGAGCCATGACTTCACAGGCAAGACGATCATCCCGTTCTGTACGGGCTCGGGCAGCGCCATGAGCGGCATGGAGGAGGAGATTCCGCATTTCGCAAGAGGCGCACAAATGCGGCAGGGCTTCGGGATTCAGGGGAAAATTGCCCAATATCATCAGGAACAGGCAAAAAACGCGGTTGTCAACGGACTCGCCTCTCTGGGGTATACGAACTGATGCGGCTCCTGCTCTACATCCTCATCTGGGCGACGCTTCTCTTTCTGCCAAATCGACTGCTCACAACCGAACTCGTACATGAGTATCTGGGGCTTGTCTTCCTCCTGCTCGGCGGCATTCATCTGATACTTGTGCGGTGCTACCTGAAGGCACTCGTCACGCTGCGCCTGAGGCTCACAGCACTCAATGTCATCAACGCAATTATGCTCGTGCTCCTCTGCGTTGTAATCGCGACGGGCATTCTTATCTCGCTCTACGCGACCCCCGTTGTCCGTCTGCGCGGACTCACGTCCATCTATGTGCACGAGGCGCATCTGGCAGCGGCGGTCACATTCTATCTCATCGTCGGCGTGCATGCAGGTTTTCACTGGCGCGCAATCCGGAACAGAATTCTGCGCCGTCTCACTCTGCACATGCCCCCGAGAGCCACACGCGTATGCAATGCCCTCGGTATTCTCCTCATCATCGCGGGACTGCACGCCTTCATCACGACACATATCTACGAGAAAATCCTATTTGAGCACATGTCCTTCGGCGAGCCGGCAGGCACATGGAAGTATCAATGCGATCTCCTCCTCATCTTCGCCGCCTGCATGAACTGTGCCCTCTTTTATGAGCGGCTCCATATACAAAAATAAAATGAAGCTGCTTCAGGAAATCATACAGACTTCCTGAAGCAGCTTCATTTGTATACCTACATCAACGCATCCATCGTGTCGAGGATCGGCAGGAAGACGGAGAGAATGACGAAGAAGATGACCGCACCAACGACGACGATCATGACGGGCTCGGCAAGCGCCTCCATCCGCGCAGCGTATGCTCCCGCCCTGCGCTGACAGTAATCCGCCCCATGCTGCAGAAGGCGTTCGAGATCACCTGCCTCCTCTCCCGCAGCGAGCATTCCGCGCAAAAGCGGTGACAGATACGGCTCCCGCAGAATCACCTGCGCGAACGCACGCCCCTCGACAAGGCTCTGTTCCATGCGTGCGAGGCGACGCGAAAGCGCGTGATTTCCCGTCACAGAGCGTGTAAGTCCGACAGCGCGATCCAGACGAATGCCGCTGCGCAG
>CALALM010000041.1 GCA_937925565.1 uncultured Centipeda sp. | reverse complement strand
CCTCAAGCTCAATGCAGAGGAGAGGATGTGCCAGAAGCTCTGCCACCGCCGCCTGCCGCCGCCGCGTCCGTTCGAGATCGTACGGCGTCGCCGAGAGCGCTGCGGCAAGCCGGTCGCGCCCCGCCTGTGTGCGCGCCGCACAGAGGTACTGGTAGAGCGATGCCGTGCCGAAGATGTGGAGATCGCGGTCGGGCGGGCGCTTTTTCTTCCCATAGGCTTCGCCGTCCTCGGGCAGACTCTTCCACTCCCCCGAGAAGCGCGCGAGGTAGCCCGCCGTCACCGCAAGGTATGCCTTCGTCAGGAGACGCAGGCGCTCAAGCTTTCGGTGCCGCGCAACAAGCACAACAAAGAGCAGCAGCAGAAAGCCGCCCAGCATACGTTCGGCAGACGAGCCCGTATCATAGCCGTGAATCAGAACGATCAGCATCACGGGAAAGACGACGGTACGCGCAAGGATGAACCGCGTCCGCTGCTTATTCTGCGCACGCTCAAGTACAATCGTATTCTCCCGCACATTTTCATAGAACAGTTTCTTCAAAGCGAAACTCCTTCTCATTTTACAATAATTTGCATTATAGCACAGATTGATTCGCGAATATAGACAATTTTTCCCAAAACTGTTACAATAGTAAAGGATTGGAGGAATTCCCATGCAGGAGTTGGACGCCGCCATCCGGCGCACGGAAGCGGCAATGCACACGCTCGAAACGCGCATGCAGCATGCAGCGGGCGACCTCGACTACGAGTCCTGCCTCTACGAAAAACGTGCCCTCACGGCTGCGCTGCTTGCCCTCCGAAAGCGGCGTGAAAACGCAGATGCGACGGAAAAACATTCAGTCAAATTTCAGTATCGTCGGATAGGATAAAAGACAAATAGTCAGACGATCGATGAGAAAGAAAGGAAATTGCTATGTCACAGCGTATGACCATGGATGAAGTTCTCAAGGAATACGGTGTCCCGCAGCCTCGACGTGCACGCAACGCGCACCGATCTGGTGAAGCTCCGCGAGAAGCTGATGGCGATCCGTGACCTCTCGGGCGGGCGCGAACAGGGTTATCTTGACATCGATTGTAAGCTCTACATCGACGTGGACGACATCGACCGCTACCTCTCGGGCGAGCTTGACACGGTCGGCGAGATCTACGCATTCCCCGAGGATGTAAAGTCCTATCGGGAGTAATTTATAATGGATTGAATGACATACAAAGGAGAATACCGAATGAAACTGAAAAAATTCATCGCTGCGGCAATGATCGGTTCCATGACCATCTATGCCGCCCCCATCCTTGCTCCGGGCGCCGTACAGAACGTACTTGTCCCGCAGGCGGAGGCGGCAAAGGGCGGCGCACGCATCGCGCCGAAGGCTGCGCCCGCCGCGCCCAAGGCATCCTCGAGCACACAGAGCGGCAGTCAGAGCAAGTCCGTCTCCGGCAACGGCGAGGGCTACGCTCCCTCCAAGAGCGCAAATCAGCTCGACAAGAACGCGCCCGCGACCGGTGCAAAGGCGAATACACCGGGTGCCGCAAACGCCGCAGGCACGGCACAGAAGGGCACGGGCTGGGGCAACACCCTGCGCAACGTGGGACTCCTTGCGGGCGGCATGATGCTCGGCGGACTGCTCGCCTCCATGTTCGGCATGGGCGGCGGCTTCCTCGCCGACATCCTCGGTGTCCTTGCGAACGTCGCGATCGCCGTGGTCGCCTTCATGGTAATCCGCTGGCTGTGGAACCGTTTCCGCGGACGCAAGGAAGAGACCGCATACACGAGTACCGCACGCCCGCAGCAGGCGGCAGCGCCGCAGCCGCCGATCACGGACATCCGTCCGCAGGGCGCACCGGCATCCTACGCCGCGCCGACGAGCACGAACACGGATGTGTCAGGTGAGAACGCGCACACAATCGCCGACCGCTACCGCAATCGGTAACATCAACGACAGGAATGCCCCGCAGATTTCGTATCTGCGGGGGTTTTTCATTGCTCTCCCGCCCCGCAAAATCACCGATCCGTTCCTCCCTCATATTTTCCCTTGAAAAACAGCCTCATATCGTCCATAATAAAGAGAACATGAACAACGATAGTAAAGGAGCAGACCAATGAAAGAATCAGCTTATGCCGCCGTGGACACCCTCATTGCACGCTATCCCGCACTCGACGTCTGCGGGACGGACATCCGCGCCGCCATTGAGGCTCTCGTAAACAGCTACTGTGCGGGCGGCAAGCTCATCGTCTGCGGCAACGGCGGCTCTGCCTCGGATGCGGAGCACATTGTCGGCGAGCTGATGAAGGGCTTTCTCCTGCCGCGCCACCTCGATGAGCACATCCTCGCAAAGCTGCACGAGGCGTGCG
>CALALM010000040.1 GCA_937925565.1 uncultured Centipeda sp. | reverse complement strand
CGGCAGACGGGCGGCACCGTCGATGTCATTGAGGGGCATGTCTCGTGGCTGCGTACAGAGGCGGAACGCCTCTCGGCAGAGATTCAGGCGTCGGTCATGAAGGATGGACAGACTGCTGAGGAGGTGGTGGCACTTAAGGCGCAGATTGCACAGTTGGAGGAGCATCTTGCTCAGGTGGAAGAGCAGGCAAAGCGGCTCACCGCAGAGATCGGGGCGCTGAAAGAACGCCCGGCTGTTGCGCCGTTTCCGCCGCCTGAGCCGGAGCCCCTATCGGAACCGGAACCTGTGCCTGCCCCCGAACTGGAGCCGGAAGAAGATGTCGGTCCGGATGCGCTGCTTGAGAGCAGACCCATCTGGCAGGATCTCCTCGATGACTATCACGCCATGCGCGAGGCATTTTCGCCTGAGCGCGGCGAGGAGCTCTGCTGGCCCCTCATCGATAAGTACGACCTGCACCTTCTTGTCTGCACGGATCATGCAGCAACCGAAAACGGCAAGACGATGCCGCGGTTTGAGACGGTGGAGGATGTCAATGAGGCGACGTTCTGGGCATATGACATCCCCGGGCAGCCCGGAGACTACGCTGTCATCCCGAGTCCCATGTTCCCCTACGATCAGGTGATGCACGAGGACGCGGGGATGAAGGAGACCTTCGCCACACGCTACGAGGCGGGCAAGAGCTACGATAAACTCGTCGTCGATATGCCTGCCCTCTTCTCCCTGCGCAAGGATAAGTGGCACATCGAGCAGCCGGGTCTCTTGAAGCTGATCGAGAGCTGAGTTACATACGACACACTGGAGTTCCTGTTGCGGCAGGAACTCTTTTTGTCTGTATGAAACAGGTGCTGTCATTCTCTCATCTATATGCTATAATCGGGACAAAAGAATTCAACGGAGGACACGGCAATGGCGAAAGCAAGAACAAGCAGTGCAAAGATTGGATTTGAAAAGCAGATATGGGATGCTGCTTGTAAACTCTGGGGACACATCTCTGCAGCAGACTATCGGAAAGTGATCATTGGACTGATTTTCCTCCGTTATATCTCCAGTGTGTTTGAGAAGCGATATGGTGAGCTCGTAGCCGAGGGAGAAGGTTTCGAGGATGATCGGGACGCCTATGAGGCGGAGAATATCTTTTTCGTCCCCGAAAATGCACGTTGGAAGAATATTGCCGCCGAGGCACATACACCTGAGATTGGCACGGTCATCGATGAAGCGATGCGTGCCATCGAAGCAGACAACAAAAATCTCAAAAATGTCCTGCCGAAAAATTACGCAAGCCCCGATCTCGACAAGCGCGTACTCGGGGAGGTCGTCGATCTCTTTACCAATATGGACATGGAGAGTGCTGAGAATACAAAGGATCTCCTCGGACGCACCTACGAATATTGCATCGCACAGTTCGCCGCATATGAAGGCAAGAAGGGCGGCGAGTTCTACACACCTGCGAGCATTGTCAAAGCCATTGTTGCCGTTCTGCGCCCCTTCTCGAATTGCTGTGTATACGACCCATGCTGCGGCTCCGGTGGGATGTTTGTGCAAAGTGCAAAATTCATTGAGGCGCACGGTGGGCAGCGCAGTGCTGTGACAGTATTCGGACAGGAGTCCAATCCGGATACGTGGAAGATGGCAAAGATGAACCTCGCGATTCGTGGCATTGATGCGAATTTGGGCGAGTATCAGGCGGATACCTTCTTTCATGATCTATATCCGGGGTTCAAAGCAGACTTCATTATGGCAAATCCTCCGTTCAATAAAGATAACTGGGGGCAGCCACAGCTCACAGAAGACGCTCGTTGGAAATATGGCGTTCCTCCTGCGGGCAATGCCAACTATGCGTGGATTCAGCACATGATCTCACATTTGAAACCGAATGGGAAGATTGGTCTTGTGCTTGCGAACGGTGCACTCTCCACGCAGACCGGCGGCGAGGGGGAGATTCGCCGCAAGATCATCGAGGCGGATTTGGTGGAGGGCATCATTGCGCTCCCGGACAAACTCTTTTACAGTGTGACGATTCCCGTGACGCTGTGGTTCATTACGCGCAACAAGCAGCAAAAGGGCAAGACCCTCTTTATTGATGCGCGTAAGATGGGCTACATGGTCGACCGGAAGCATCGAGACTTCAGTGACGAGGACATTGATAAAATTGCGAATACCTTCATGGCGTTTCAGAATGGGACGATCGAGGATGTGAAGGGGTTCTGTGCCGTTGCATCACTCGATGATATTGCCGTGCAAGACTATGTATTGACCCCTGGACGCTATGTTGGTATTGAGGAGCAGGAGGATGACGGCGAGCCGTTCGATGATAAGATGAAGCGTCTCACAGGCGAGCTCTCGGAACTCTTTGCAAAGTCCCATGAACTTGAGGAGAAAATCCGTAAGAATCTGGGGGCGATCGGGTATGAGATCTGATTGGAAGAAAACAACAATAGATGAAGCTTGCGCGCGTGTTTATAGTGGAGGGACCCCATCGACCAAAGAGCCTGCATATTGGAATGGTGACATGAACTGGCTTTCATCGGGGGAAACGCGCAATAAATTTATCTATGAAACAGAACGAAAAATAACAAAGCTCGGTGTGGAGCAATCATCGACACAGTTGGCGTTCAAGGATTCTATTGTCATAGCAACAGCGGGACAAGGATATACGCGTGGGCAAGCAAGTTTTCTTAAAATAGATACCTATGTGAATCAGTCTATTCTTGTGCTTGAAGCAGACAGAACCATGGTAGAGCCACTATTCTTGTACTATAATCTAAGTAATCGCTATGAAGAGCTGCGGCAGTTATCGGATGGGACAAGCACGAGAGGGGGCTTATCCGGTTGGATTGTAAGGCGAATGGCGATAAATTTGCCACCGATTGATATACAAAAGAAAATTGTAGATGTGTTGTATGCAATAGACCAAAAAATTGAGTGTAATATAGCGATAAATAAGAATTTAGATGTGGAATGCTGCGCTGCCTAGAGTTCGATGTGCGAT
>CALALM010000039.1 GCA_937925565.1 uncultured Centipeda sp. | reverse complement strand
TTACTCAAATGGCACACGATTTTTTAGGACATGGAGGTTTTCCCAACGACATCATACATCAACTCTTCCCACTGTCCCCAAATGATCTCGGGTGCATAGGCGCGCATGGATGCACGCGCTGCCCTCCCCATCCTCATGCGGAAATCGCGGTCACGCATGAGGAGTGCCATCTTTTCCGCAAGCCCATCGGCACCATCATCCGCGAGGAGCCCGTTCTCTCCGTCGCGGATGAGTTCGTTGACGGCGGGGCAGCTTCGGTATCCGACGGCGGGAAGCCCCATACTCATGCCCTCGGCAAGAGAGAGTCCAAAGCCCTCATAGGCGCTTGGCATAACGTATAGGTCGGCATCTGCAAGAACCGCCGGCACATTCGAGGTCGTCCCGCAAAATGAAATACGGTTTTCCGGCCCTGCCGCCGCAATCATCCCTTGCAGCTCCTTTTGATAGCGTCTGCTATCCTCCGCGCCCCAGAGTTCGAGCGTCCAGTCGGGGAACTCCGCAGCGAGCTTGATGAACGCCTTGATCAGCAGGTGGGGACGCTTGTGATTGCGCACCATACGCCCGACAAAGACGATCTTATAGACTTCCTTCTTGCGCGATAAATCCGCCTGCTCCTTGTACTGAGGAACGACGTTGCCGATGACCTCGACGCGCACATCGGGCAAATGCGTGCTCAGATGCCGCGCAAAGCCCGGCAGAAGCACCTGACAGACGGCACTGCGCGAGAGTGCCGGCAGTTCGGCGGTCGGGTAGGTGTGAAAATAGTCCTCAGGATCGCCGTGTGACATGGTAATGACAGGGATTTGTGTCTCCAGATCACACAGGAGGCTTTTTGCGGATGCAGGCTGGAAAGAGATGATGATATCCGGCTTTGTTTCCGTCAGAATCGTCTTCACATGGGGCAATAGATAATGCTCGGTAAAATCATTATTGACGGCACGTCCATATTTCTGACCGAACGCGCGCAGAATCTCCCGCCGTATTTTATACGACAGCGGAAAAAGATGTGTCTCGCCGCGAAAGTGACGCAAATTATACACCGTCACGCGTTCATCGAGCGGATAAAAGAAGGCGCCTTCACGGTCATCGCTGTAGATCGTGGTCACTGTATGTCCGCGCTGTGCCATCTCATTGGCGAACGCAACATTCACCTTGGCAAGTCCGCCGCTGTCCCCGATCATCTTTGCAAAGTTCGCAAGCAATATGCGCATCGTAATGCTCCCATCCGGATTTCTACAATTCCAGGGGGTATCTGTGGGAGCATCGAATGCGCCCATTTACCTCCTCCAACTTTTTACACGAGGAATCAACCGCAACCAACTTGAGCAGGTGCATAATATTGTCGATTGGTTGACGACAATACCCTGCCAGTTTTTTGCACAGCCTTCTTTGCCGCTCATCCAGATTGTTCGGAACACGCAATCTGGACGGGCTGACAATGTAGGCATCCAGTCGGTTCAGACCATCGAGAAGGGTTTTATATACTGAATGCTCTTGAATTGCCTGCGGGGTTATCTCCAACTGTAAGAAGGCATCGTCAATCTTCCCTTTCTTCAATTCAAACAGGTGCACACATTTTTCTGACCGGACTTCACACAGAAAATCGCATTTCTTCGAGCCCGATCCTTTTATAATCCCATCGTCAACTTTGATAACAGTCAGGTCATGGACTGCCCTGATGTACAGCTTTGTACCACGGTCCTCCATTGTATGATAACTGCCCTGTGGAACAGCGTCGATGTACGATGGCATGAGCGCTTGAGGATCTTTCATTGTTTTACTTTTGCTTTTCATGCTCCCCCTCATAATAGTAGAGCTTTGTGTAAAGCCGGTCAATCTCCTCCGACACCTCGTCAATAAGGGATGAGCGTAGCTCCTCATAGTCCTCATCGACAAGAGATTCCATCGTTCCACCCATGTTTAGCTTCCATGCGGTAAATTGATCCGGATATATATATTTCGACGGGTTCAGGATCTTTTTCAGTGCCTCACCACTATTTTCACGCTGAGATAAACGTCCGCCATAATAAAGCACATTCGCCGAGGTCAGCATATAGGGACTATGCGTTGTAACAAGGACAGAGCTGTTGTTAAGATTTGCAAACTCTGTGATAAATTCAAAAACCTTATATTGTAAGCTCGGATATAGATGTGCCTCCGGCTCCTCGATGATGACAAAGGCGGGTTCTTCCCGAAGCATGAGCACATAGAGTTGGTTGAACAACCACAGAAGTTCCTGCTGTCCGGAGGAGGCGTAGTTGATTGGAACTTTATGAGCTTCATCAATAACAAGATATTCTCCTGAGGACGTTGTACGATAATCCCCTTTAAGCCCTTGAATCAATCTCTTTGAAATAAGTGAGACATCGAATTTACGCTCTGAAACAGGATAATATTTATGAAGGCTCTCTATACCGTATTCAAACTGCATTTGAATGCCATCATTGAACTGCATGAATTTCCGATTGACCAAGTCAATATTCGGATAATCAATCTTAGTTTTCTGTCCTGAGAGAAGCACCAGCAGCTGTCGTCCTGCAGGAATATAGTATGTGGAAGAAAAATCCTCAAAAATAGCATTGACGCGATTTTTTATTTCTCTATGAATGCGAACACGTTCTGCCGCAGCAAAAGAGAAATCCATCGGATTCTGATGCTTCATCGTAGCATCAAGGTCATTTTCCAATTTCTGCACTGCGTTTATTAACTTTTGACTGTATTGGATACTAATATATTTTTTTTCATGCTGCCCCAGGGACAGACATATATATATATCCTTTCCATAATCATAGCGCATATCCAAGCTGTGATCTAAATTCCAACTGAATCCAAACAGTTGGATAAACATATCCTTGATTCGTCTACTTAGTGCACGCGGAAACCGACTTTTCGGATCCACACCGCCAATTGCAATACTATACAGATACTCTACAATCTCATCCTTGATCGTCCGAAAAAAGTACACGCACTTACAGATCGTACTCTTTCCCGTCGCCTGTTCCCCGATGAGCAGGTTCATCTTCAACAGCTCAGATTCAAATTCTTTTATCGGTCCAAGATTTTTGATTGAAATCTTTTGCATATATATATCGTCCTTTAGGTTGATGCGCCGCTCACAGTTGGAATAAAAACGCACATTATCACGAATTCCTACGTGTTATTTTAACAAATTCACCGTGCAATCGCAATTCCCTGTAGAGAATCCTTTTAGAGTCAGGTGAATTCTCCTATTTGCAATTCGTGAGTTTTTCGCGTATACTCTTGCAAGTAATTGTTTTCATTTTATGTTTTACGGGAAAGGAAGATATCATTATGGATCAGGAACAGAACACACCGCAGAGACCGCAGGCAATCATCGTAAAGTCGACAAAGAATGTCGGGCTTGCCGCAGGTCTTGCCCTGTTTTTCGGACCGCTCGGCATGTGCTATTCGACGCTCAAGGGCGCACTCGTCATGTTTCTTGTCAATGTCGTTGTCGGCTTTTTGACGCTCGGGATCGGCTGTCTGGTCACACTGCCGGTCTGCGCGATCTGGGCGTACATGGCGGCAAAAAAGTACAACGAGGAGCTGTACGCGGAACTCGGCTAATGCACGTTTCATTGACCTTCTACGGGATTATGCTATAATGGACTCAGTTTTTGGAGTTCTGCTGATCGAGAACGGAGGATTTTTATGAAACGCTTTTCATTCGGCTCGCTTATGGGCGCTGCTGTACTCGCACTTGCGCTTGTCCTGCCGACGGGCACGGCATCCGCAGAGGAGGCTTTGCCGACGCTGACGATGAACGGGGTCGGCGTGGCACGAATCGCGCCCGATACGGCAGAGATCACGCTCGGCGTCATCACGGAGGCGAAGGACGCGACAAAGGCACACGCGGACAATGCGGCAAAGGCAGCGCGCGTGCAGAACGCGGTGAAGGCGCTCGGTATTGCGGAGCGCGACATCCAAACGGCGCGCTACGATTTCTCGCCGATCTATGATGTGAAGGACAACGGGCGCAGTGTTACAACGGGCTACACTGTGACGAATTCTGTCGTGGTCAAGGTGCGTAATCTCGACAATGTGGGTAAGGTGATTGACGCCGCACTCGCAAACGGCGCAAATCGCGTAGACTCGCTCGAGTTCTCCGCAAGTGATCCGAGTGCTGCGAAGAACGCCGCACTTGCTGATGCTGCGCGTGACGCACGCAGCAAGGCGGATGCGGTAGCAAAGGCACTTGGCGTACACATTGTCCGTATTCTGAATGTGTATGCAGATGCACAGTCCGACAACACGCCGCGGAACTTCATGCCGATGATGATGGCAAAGGAGGCGTACGATGCCTCGACGCCGATCGCAGCAGGCGAACTCTCCTACGAAGCCTCGGTAAACATCACCTATGTCATCGAGTAAGCGGGCACGGATTTCCGCCGTTGAGGCGATGCGCGGCATCTCGATGATGGGCGTGATCGGCATTCACATCGGCGCGGAATATCTCACGAATCCATCGCCCAACATTCATCTTGTGGCGCTCTTTGACATCGGCACGCGCTTCAGCGTGCCGATTTTTTTCTTTATCTCAGCGTTCGGGCTGTTCTATGGGCAGTCACCGACCGCGCCGTTCTCCTATCGGGATTTCCTCGTACGGCGCGGTCGTACGGTCATGATTCCCTACCTTGTATGGTCGCTCTTCTACCTGATTCATGACGCATATGCGTATGGTGTCGGCTTCCCGCCGCTCACAGCGCTGCCGGGAATTCTCTTCTTCGGAAATGCGAAGTACCAGCTCTACTTCATGGTCATCCTGATCTGGTTCTATCTGCTGATGCCCCTCTGGCGTGTCCTGCTCGCACGTATGACGCTGCCGCTGCTCGCAGGAATCCTCATCGTGCAGATTGCGTTCGACTACTGGTCGAGCTTCGACACAGCGTTCAATCTCTACGTCTACGGGCTGCCCGAAGGAACACTCCTGCGTGCGCTCCTCTTCTATCGGTTGAATTATTGGGTCGTGCACTACGTCTTTATCTTCCTGCTTGGCGGCTACATCGCCCTCCATTTCGATGTGTTCCGCGCGTGGATGGAGCGGAACACGAGCCGGCTCTATGCACTGGGCATCATTAGCCTCGGTGCACTCCTCGCATGGTATTACAAGCTGCTCCTCATAGACAGTTACACGCCGCTTGAGGGCATCTTCACGGCGCATCAGCTTTCACCGCTCGGCATCTTCTACACGATCGGCGCGACGCTCGCACTCTTCGCATTCTTCACGCGGCTGGGCACAGAAAATCTCCTTGGGCGCACGTTTCAGCTCCTCGGAAAGCATTCGTACTTCATCTACCTTGCACATCCGATTGCGATCACCTATCTGCTGATGGTGATTCACGAAAGCGGACGTGTGCTCACAGCCCCCGTCGCGCTCGGCATGTATGCTGCAACGCTCCTGTTGACTCTGTTCGGTGCAATCGTTGTGAGAAAGGTCGGGATATCTGTACCGATTGTGAATGAACTGACGATTGGACTGAAGCCCAAAAAGTAAAAATGTGGCGATGCAAAATTTACTTGCACCGCCACATTTTTATTGAATCTGCCGGAGTGCTTCCTCTGCCATCCGTACAAGGTAGCGTGCCGCCATTGGAATCGCCGCGGGATCCACCGTGAACTTCGGATGATGGTTCTCTGGCGCCGGTCCCGTGCCAATGAACGCAAAGCAACTCTCCATCAACTCCTGATAGTAGGCAAAGTCCTCCCCCGCCATCCACGGCACGGCATCGACTACCGCAAAACCTTCCTGCGCCGCAGTTTTACGGGCAAGATCATTCCACCGCTCCGTATTGGTGACTGCAGGAGGTCCCGTCGTCCACGCGATCTCTGCGTATCCGTCGAATCCTGTGGCAATCCCCTCGGCAAGAGCCTCGACACGCGCCTTGACAAGCGCACGGTCATTCGCGTCAAAGAGACGGATCGTTCCCTCCATCCACGCACGCCCGGGCAGGACATTCCACGTCGTCCCCGCATCAATGTGCGTCACACTGACGACGCCGGGACGCAGCGGGCTAACGTTGCGCGCGACAATGCTCTGCACCGCCGTCACAAACTGCGCTGCCATGACGATCGGGTCACAGCCGCGGTCGGGCTGCGCCGCATGTGTCCCCGTTCCGTAAAATGTGATCTCAAATTTATCCACGGATGCCATCATGCCGCCCGTACAGAGCCCAAATGTGCCCACAGGATAAATGGGACGCGCGTGAATGCCAAAGATCGCCGTGACGCCCTCAAGTGCACCCGTATCGAGTATGGTACGCGCCCCGCCCGGCGCTTCCTCGGCGGGCTGACAGACGATGTAAACCGTTCCCCGAAGCCTTGTCTCCCGCTCTTTCAGCATAAGTGCCGCCGCAAGTATCGATGCCATATGGAAATCGTGCCCACACGCGTGCATCTTCCCATCGTATTGTGAGGCATACGGAAGTCCCGTCTCCTCATGCACGGGCAGGGCGTCGATATCCGTACGCAGGGCGATGACGGGTGCCTCCCCCGTGCCGATCATGGCGATAAGACCTGTTGCAAGCGGCAGATCGAGGATGCGGATGCCTGCACGCTCAAAAACCGCGCGCAAACGCGCTGTTGTCTCGAACTCCTCATAGGAAAGTTCCGGATGCGCGTGCAGCCATTCAAATTCACGGCGCGCAGTATCCATGATTTCCTGTTCGGTCATTGTTCACCTCCGATGTATGAAATAAGGCTGCCGCCGAAGACGAACTTCGTGCGACAGCCCTATTGTTGTATTTCTGTACGGCTTACAATCCCGCTTCCTTCTTCAACAGCTCCGCCTTGTCCGTCTTCTCCCACGGCAGATCGACATCCGTGCGACCGAAGTGTCCGTATGCTGCCGTCTGACGATAGATGGGACGGCGCAGGTCGAGCATTTTGATAATGCCCGCCGGACGCAGGTCAAACGTCTTCTGAACAAGCGCAACGATCTTCTCCTCGTCAATCTTGCCCGTGCCGAATGTATCGACCATGATCGACACAGGATGCGCAACGCCGATTGCATAGGCGAGCTGGATCTCAACGGGATCCGCAAGCCCCGCCGCGACGATGTTCTTCGCGACGTAGCGCGCCGCATACGCCGCGCTGCGGTCCACCTTCGTGGGATCCTTGCCCGAGAACGCACCGCCGCCGTGACGTGCCCAGCCACCGTAAGTATCGACGATGATCTTACGTCCCGTAAGACCCGAGTCGCCGTGCGGACCGCCAATGACGAACTTACCCGTCGGGTTGACGAAATACTTCGTCTCCGCGCGCAGCAGCTCTGCCGGAACGATCTCCTTGATGACCTTTTCAATCATATCCTTACGGATGGTCGCGAGATCGACGGCCTCATCGTGTTGCGTCGAGATAACAACGGTATCAACATAAACCGGCTTGCCGTCCTCATAGGCGACCGTGACCTGCGTCTTGCCATCAGGGCGCAGATATTTGAGCGTACCGTTCTTGCGCACATCCGTGAGACGACGCGCGAGCTTATGTGCGAGCACGGTCGTGAGCGGCATGTACTCGGGCGTCTCGTTCGTCGCATAGCCGAACATCATCCCCTGATCGCCCGCGCCGATTGCCTCTGCCGCATCCATGTCGCCCTCGCGGGATTCGATTGCCTGATTGACCCCCTGGGCAATGTCCGGTGACTGCTCGTCCAGCGAGACGAGGATGCCGCAGGTATCGGCATCAAAGCCGTAGCTGGCGTTCGTGTAGCCGATTTCGCGTACGGTCTGACGAATGATTTTCGGAATGTCGGCGTAGCAGGTGGTCGAGATCTCACCCACGACATGTGCCTGCCCCGTCGTGACAAGCGTCTCGCACGCAACGCGTCCCTGTGGATCCTCCGCAAGAATCGCGTCCAGAATGCTGTCCGAGATCTGGTCGGCAAGTTTGTCCGGATGACCCTCGGTCACGGATTCGGATGTAAAGAGCATCTTCTTCATTTGGAACCTCCCTTAGTTCGTAAAAAGATTTTTGAGTAAGAAAACCTCGTCCCAATAAGAAAAGCCTCCCTGCAAGATAAGGGAGGCTGTGACTGCCGCTCTCATCTCATAGGCCTAGCCTAAAGGAATTGGCACCGTTGGCAAAGTTGCCATGGTTGCCGCAGCTTCATCGGGCCATTCCCTCCACTGCTCTGGATGAGGTATATTCTCTTCTATACGTCGCATTGTAACGAATGCGCGGCGCGTTGTCAAGGACTATTTTCATAGATTTTTCGTCACACGAGTTTCATGATTCGCCCCTTTCACCATGCTGCGCATGGTGCCCCTTCCCCGCAAGCGGGGCAGGCTTTGGGGAACTCTTCAACACGTCCTCAAGCCGATCGAGAATCACCCCCGCAAGCTCTGCCTTCGCCATGAGTGGGTGATCCTCGACGCGTCCGTCCGCGTAGAAAATCTGCACATGGTTCGTCGGCACACCAAAGCCCGCATCCTTCTCCGCAACGTTGTTCGCGACGATGAAATCGAGGTTCTTTTTCGCGAGTTTCCCGCGTGCATACTCCGCGACATTCTGCGTCTCCGCCGCAAAGCCGACGAGGATCTGGTGCTGTTTCCTCTGTCCCAGTTCATAGAGGATATCGGGGTTGCGTGTGAGGGTGATCGTCAGCTCTCCATCCGACTTCTTAATCTTGTGCGCGGCAATCTCTGCGGGACGATAGTCCGCGACCGCCGCTGCCTTAATGACGGCATCCACGCCGTCATACTCTGCAAGTACCGCCGCGTGCATATCGCGTGCACTCCGCACGTCCACGCGCCGCACGCCCGCAGGCGTTGTGAGTGGTGTCGGCCCCGCGACGAGAATCACCTCCGCGCCGCGCCGTACCGCCTCGGCGGCGACCGCGAAGCCCATGCGGCCCGTCGAGCGGTTGCCGAGGTAACGCACGGGGTCGAGTGCCTCCTCCGTGCCCGCTGCCGTCACGAGGATACGCCGTCCCACAAGGCTCTGTGTGCGCGAAAAATACTCCTCCACCACACGCACGATCTCCACGGGTTCGGGCAGGCGCCCTGCCCCCGTCATACCGCAGGCAAGCTCTCCCACGGCGGGCGGGATGATCGTCGCGCCGCGCTCCGTGAAACGGCGCACATTCTCCTGCGTGACAGGATTCTCCCACATCCCCGTGTTCATCGCGGGCGCAATAAAGAGCGGCGCACGTGTCGCGAGAACACATGTTGTGAGCATATCATCGGCCAGCCCTCCCGCCGCTTTTGCGATAAAGTTCGCCGTCGCGGGCGCGACAAGGACGAGCTCCGCGAACTCCGCAAGAGCGATGTGCTCAACGTGGTGATGCGGCTCGCCCCACATCGTCTCTGTGACGGGCTGCCCCGTGATCTCACGGAACGTGAGCGGCGTGACAAAGGAGGTCGCCGCCCGCGTCATGATGACGCGTACGTCCGCACCCGCCTTTTTGAGACGGCTCGCAACCTCGACTGCCTTATACACAGCAATTCCGCCCGTCACACCGAGGACGATGCGCCGCCCCGCGAGCGCGCCCATATCAGACGCTCTCTTTGCAGAGATCATAGCTGATCTTGCCCTCCGCGATCTCCTCGAACGCATTCGTCACGTTCTTCGTCGAACGCGCACGCTCCGACTTCACGGGATCACCCTCGAGCAGCTGGCGCGCACGCTTCGCCGCGAGCACGACCACGCCGTAGCGACTGTCCACCTTCGTCAGCAGCTCATCCGTCGATGGATTCACCATGCCGATTTCCACATTCGTTTTCATTGCTATACCTCTGTCTTTCAAATTTCAAACTGCGCCGGATCCCTATCCGCACGCAGACGCTCCGCCGCGAGGATCGTCTGAATCCGATCCGTCGCCGCCTCTACCGTATCGTTGAGTACCGCGTAGCGATAACGCTTTCCGAGCAGAATCTCATCACGTGCCGCCGCGAGGCGCCGCGCAAGGCTTTCCTCTGACTCCGACCCGCGCCCCGTAATGCGGCGCTGCAATTCTTCAAGCGAAGGCGGCAGGAGAAAGATGAATGTCCCGTCGGGGCAGCGCTCCATCACGTTCAGCGCGCCCTGCGTGTCGATCTCCAAGAGGATGTCCTCACCCGCCGCACGGCGCACCTCAATCGGTGCAAGCGGCGTGCCATAGTAGTTGCCGTACACATCCGCATATTCGAGAAACGCCCCGTCGGCAATCATCGCTTCGAACTCCGCGCGCGTGCGGAAATAGTATTCGCGTCCGTCCTGTTCTCCTTCGCGCGGTGCGCGCGAGGTTGCGGAGACGGAGTAGGCGATGGACGGCTCGCGTGTGAGCAGTTCCTTGCAGACTGTGCCCTTGCCCGTGCCGGATGCCCCCGAGATCACAATGAGAAGCCCCTTTTTCACTCTGCCGTCTCCTTCGTATTTGTCATGCGCCCCGCGATCGTCTCCGGTTGAAGTGCCGAGAGGACGATGTGTCCGCTGTCCAGTACGATGACGGCACGTGTCCGACGCTTGTACGTCGCGTCGATGAGCCGCCCCGCCTCGCGTGCATCCTGCACCATACGCTTCACCGACATGGAGGTCGGCGCAACAATGGCGACCATGCGCCGCACGAGGACGATGTCGCCGAATCCGATGCTCACAGTCTCCATGCTCACTCCAAATTCTGTACCTGCTCGCGCAGCTTCTCCACCTCGTTCTTCATCGCGACGACAATCTGCTGTGCGGCGGCATTGTTCGCCTTCGAGCCGATTGTATTCGTCTCGCGGTTGATCTCCTGCAGGAGGAAGTCAAGACGCCTCCCGACCGGCTCCTCCTCCGCGAGGATCGCACGAAACTGTGCGAAATGGCTCGCGAGCCGCACGAGCTCCTCCGTGATATTCACACGGTCGGCATAGAGTGCCGCCTCCTGCACGATACGCGTCTCATCGGGCGTGACTTCCCTGAACTCCGCAAGTACATCTGCGAGATGGGCACGGTAGTCCACCACGATCTGCGGTGCGATCTCCTTCACCTGCATGCGCTGCTGCTCAAGCCGCGCAAGACGCTTCTCAAAGTCGCGTACGATGTGCGAGCCCTCGGCAAGCCGCATCGCATCAAGCGCCGCGAGTGCCTGTGCTACAGCATCCAAAAATACCGTGCGTGCGCCCGCGATGTCCGTCTGCTCGCTCACAGAGATCACGCCCTCATACTCTGCCGTCATGCGCACAACGTCGCTGAGCGGTGCATCCACCGCACGCGCAACCTTGCCGAGTGCAGCGTAGTACGCACGCGCCAGCCCCTCGTTGACGTGGACATCGTACTGCTTTTCACTATGGTCTTCGAAGTTCACATAGACATCGAGCTTCCCACGCGCGACACGCGTGCGGATCCGATCGCGCAGATCGTTCTCCCACGCACCGAACGCACGAGGCATATGCGGCGCAATCTCCAAAAAGCGTTGATTCACCGCCTTGATCTCGACCGTCACGCAAAACTCCGTTGTCTCCGCTGTGCCCGCGCCATAGCCCGTCATGCTTCTGCGCGGCGCACTCATAGCGTCCCCTGCCATTCGCCCGTGAAGACCGGCTCTGCGGGTCCCGTCATAAAGATGTGCCCATCCGCACGCCACTCCACATGAATCACACCGCCGTCGACCTCGATGTCCGCTGCGCGGTCAAGCACATCGTTGAGCACGCCCGCCGTCAGCGTTGCACACGTCCCCGTGCCGCAGGCGAGCGTAATGCCCGCGCCGCGCTCCCAGACGCGCATACGCGCATGCGTACGGCTCT
>CALALM010000038.1 GCA_937925565.1 uncultured Centipeda sp. | reverse complement strand
ATGCCCGTTCCGGCACATAACCGTGCAATATTCCCTGTATTCCCCGGAATTTCGGGTTCGATTAGGACAATGTGCATGTGATGTGAGCCTCCAGTCTCTTCCGGAAACAATGCAACGCCATTATAGCGAATCGCGATCATAAAAACAACCCACGGGAACAGAAACTCCCATGGGCCACAAGATGTTTTTCTCAGTGCAGAACCGCACCTGCATTCGCAGATGTTGTGAGCTTCGCATAACGCGCAAGATAGCCCGTTTTGATTTTAGGTTCCGGCTGTACCCAGTTTGCACGGCGCTTTGCAAGTTCTTCATCGCTGATTTCAAGTTCAAGTTTGCGATTTGGAATGTCAATTGTAATCATATCACCATCCTCGATCAAGGCAATCGGACCTCCCGACATTGCCTCCGGAGACACATGACCGACACAGGCTCCCTGACTGGCACCGCTGAAGCGTCCATCCGTAATCAGTCCGACCTTCAATCCCATCCCTGTGATGACCGCCGTCGGATTGAGCATTTCCTGCATTCCGGGGCCGCCCTTCGGACCCTCGTAACGGATGACAACGACATCTCCATCATGGATCTTTCCCTCCATGATGGCATTGACACCATCCTCTTCGGAATTGAAGCATCGTGCCGTACCGCGATAGATAAGCATATCGTCTGCAACTGCTGACGCCTTGACGACGGCGCAATCCGGCGCGAGGTTACCGCGCAGAATGGCAAGACCTCCCTCCGGACGATATGGGTTATCTACGCTGTGAATCACCGTAGGATTCAGAATCTCTGCATGTGCAATGCGCTCACGCACTGTTCCCGTGACGGTCAGCTCATCCAGATGCAGGAGATTCTTCTTCGAGAGTTCCTTCATGACTGCCGAGATACCGCCTGCTTCATTCAAATCCTGCATATGATGCGTTCCGGCAGGACTCAGCTTCGTAATGTACGGTGTGCGTCTGCTGATCTCATCGAAGAGTGGCGGAGGCAGTTCAATGCCCGCCTCATGTGCAATCGCCGTAAGATGCAGAACCGTGTTGGACGATCCACCAATGCCCATATCAACAGTAATGGCATTCTCAAACGCCTCACGCGTCATGATATCGCGTGGGCAAATATTTTTTTCGATAAGATCGAGGATAACCGCTCCCGCATGCTTGGCAAGGAGGCGACGTTCGCCTGTGTAGGGAGCCGGAATCGTCCCGTTGCCGGGAAGCCCCATGCCAAGCACCTCGGTCAACGAGTTCATCGTATTTGCCGTAAAAAGACCGGAGCAGGATCCGCAGCTCGGACAGGCATGCTCCTCAATGGCGGTCATTTCGCGGGCATCCATCTTTCCGGCAGCAAACATTCCCGCAGCCTCAAACGCCTGACTGACACTGATATCGCGCCCGCGATGGCGCCCGGCAAGCATCGGTCCGCCGCTGACGAGGATGGCGGGAATATTGAGCCGCGCTGCAGCCATGAGCATACCGGGCACGACCTTATCGCAGTTCGGAATAAGAACAAGTCCGTCAAACCCCGACGCCATGGTAACGGCCTCGATGGAGTCCGCAATCAGTTCACGGCTCGCGAGAGAGTATTTCATCCCCGTATGCCCCATAGCGATGCCGTCACATACACCGATCGAAGGAAATTCAATGGGTGTCCCACCGGCAGCAGCCACACCGAGTTTAACGGCTTCCGCAATCGTATTCAGATGAAAATGCCCCGGAATAATCTCGTTGAACGAATTACAGACACCAATCAGAGGCTTCCGAAGGTCGTCTGAGCCATATCCATTTGCATGAAAAAGTGAGCGATGTGCACATCGTGTCGCTCCCTTTTTTACAACATCACTTCTCATAAAAGCTCTCCCCTACTATCGTTTATGGATAATACACATATCGATAAACAAAACATAATGTAAAAAGATATGACAGAGATTTTAACGCATTCTATGTTTTTTTTCAATAGCCTATGCAAAGAGAGTTTATCTCAGATGGCATACAAGGGCTGAATATGCTATAATCGGATTAAAACTCAATTCCTTTTTGAGCCTTGATTCCTTGCTGAAATGGATGTTTGACAAGACGCATCTCCGTGACGAGATCTGCTCGATCAATGAGCTTCTGTGGGGCATTGCGCCCGGTTAAGATTAAGTGGGTTCCCTCTGGACGAATAGAGAGCAGATTCTCCAGATCGCCTGATTGAATGAATCCGAAAGAGTAGGCATAGTTGAACTCATCAAGTATGACCATATCCCACGCATTGCTGCGGAGTTCATTCATTGCCTTGTGAAGGAGATCCAGCGCGGCACGTCGATGCTCCTCTTCTTTCCCCGCGCCTCTCTGTGAAAAACCAAACCCACCTTGACGGATTTCAATACAGGCATCGGCAGATGACAACGCCTTGATGGCTTTGAGCTCGCCATAGTCCCAACTGCCCTTGATGAATTGCAGAATGAGGACGCGCATATGATTCCCCCATGCACGCAGTGCCATTCCAAGAGCCGCGGTTGTCTTTCCCTTTCCATCACCGGTATGAACGATAACAAGCCCCTTGTTTTCCATATGGATCCCTCAACTTTCTAAGCAAAAAGATTTGATGATATATTTTGGGTGAATGCATGAAACATTATTTCTTTTTTACGGCGATTATTTTTTTTGCCGTACTTGGCTGTATCTTCTTTATTGAGAAAACAGATCTGTTAAATCTGAAGTCGACTAACATTACAGCCAAAGTTCACGAATCGGATGGCATTTCCACGCTCACATGGGAACGTTTGCCCTATCCCTGCTATTATCGGATTGATACATACATCAAGACAACAGGAACTATCTCCGAGGCGCCGATTTACGAGCATGTAAGAACCGAATTCACAACAGCTCCTTCCTGTCAGATCTCCTCCGCTCCGATCCCATTTTATTATCGAATTACAGCTTATGGACTGTTCGGCGCGGTGACAGAGTCTTCATCGCCGATTCCAACACCATACTTCACGACAAAATCACCAATTCCCATTTACCATTATACAGAAGAGCACCCTGCCAGTCTCATGCCTTTCCTCGTATGGCATAGTATTCCAAATGCTGTGCTCTACGAAGTTGAGATTCTCTCTGCTCCACCGGCACAGGAAGGCGGAACCTCACTTTCCCCAACCAATCATTTAATGAGTACACGCAGCGTTTTCACAAATGGGTGGCAGGCAGACCTTCGTTCCTATCAGTCGTATGAAAAACTCTATTGGCGCGTACGTGCCCTAAGTCTCAGACAGGAATCCATCGGAGAATTTTCAGCAGCCGAACCGCTGTATCTGGATAAATCTGCTGAATTACCCAATCGTCCAATTCCAAACACGTATGACTATGTTATGAATTTTCGGCAGCCGCTCTATCCCGTCTATCAGTGGATTCCGTTAAATGGAGTAAGGCAATATGAGGTAGAACTTCTGACAGAACCGCCCACTGAGCCTTATGGCAAGATGCCTGATCCAAATCGCGTCTGGGCACAAACGACAACGGGGGTCAACGCCATCTATGACGAATATGCACGCCCCTATGCCGGTATTTATTACTGGAGAGTACGAGGACTGAACGCACAAAACAACACGATCGGAACATGGTCGGATCTCACCTCATTCACTGTTGATCCACCATCCGGGAACCGCGTCTATGCGGCAGCACTCGGAGACAGCATCACGCATGGAGGTGGTGCGATCTCAAGTTCACCAGCCTTCCTCGAATACAGCTATACAACATATCTTCCCTTTGACTGTATCAATCTCGGGCGCAGCGGCGATACTGCTCATATGACACTGGAGCGCTTCGAACAGGATGTACTGCCCCTTCATCCCGCAAATCTTTTGATTCTGACCGGCTCAAACAGTCTGCGGGCGACCGGCATAATGGCGCAGGACATCATCAACGATCTGGATGAACTGCAAAAAAAATGCCTTGCCCATGATATCCGTCCAATTTTTCTGACGCTTCTGCCGCTCAATCCGGAACGAATTGAGTTTGCTTTCCACGCAGAAACAGATCTCTCGTGGAAATGGAAGTTGACTGCCGTCAACACATGGATTCGTGCACAGAGATTTCATGTGGACATAGAACCATATTTCTACGATCGACAGAAACAGATCCTTGATCCTCTGCTCTCCACAGATGGACTGCACCCTGATATTGAAGGAAAGCGGATGATGGCGGAAATTATCAATGAGCATCGTGACATTTTCCAAGAACTCCCGTAAGCAGAAACAACATGATATATCAACGAAATATATCGTGTTGTTTTTTTACGCTCTTGATTGAATGAACATCGCATCGCCAAAGGAAAAGAATCGGTACTCTTCTTCCACCGCTATCCGATATGCTTCAAGTGTGAATTCACGCCCCGCAAAGGCACTGATGAGCATAATCAAGGTAGACTTCGGCAAATGAAAGTTCGTAATCACGGCATCGACAACATTGAATTGATATCCGGGATAAATAAAAATATTCGTCCATCCCGATCCTTCCGCAACAGTTCCTGTTTGCGCAGCCGACGCTTCCAGTGTGCGAATGGATGTGGTACCAACAGCAATCACGCGACGATCCTCATGTTTCGCCTTATGAATCAGTTCTGCTGTTTCTGTGGGCACCGAATAGAATTCTTGGTGCATCACATGATCTTCGATCACATCCACATGAACCGGACGAAATGTACCAAGCCCAACATGGAGGGTAACAAAGCCGAATTGAACCCCCTTTCTCCTCAGCTCTTCCATGAGCTTTTCTGTGAAGTGAAGCCCGGCTGTCGGCGCAGCTGCCGACCCCTTAACCCGACTGTAGATCGTCTGATAGCGCTCGTGATCTTCCAGTTTCTCATGAATATACGGCGGAAGAGGTATATTGCCCAGACGATCCAGAATCTCCTCAAAGATGCCATTATAAATAAATTTTACAATTCGACCGCCAAAGTCCGTATGGGCAATAACCTCACAGGACAGCTCCTCACCAAAATGTATGATAGAGCCAATACGAACTTTTTTTCCCGGTTTTACAAGGGCTTCCCATTGGTCTCTGTCAATTTGGCGTAAAAGAAAGACCTCGACATTGCCTCCCATTTGACTCCTCATCCCGATGAGGCGCGCCGGAATGACACGTGTATCGTTGAAGATTAGGACATCACCTTCCTTCAGAAAATCTCCAAGCTGAAAGAAATACCGATGCGCTATTGTATGCTCTTTCGAATTTAAGACCATGAGACGGGAGCTGTCACGCGGCTCTACCGGAACCTGTGCAATACGCTCCTCCGGCAGATCATAGTTGAAATCAGAAATATCCATCGAGATTGCACCTTGCCTAGTATCATTTTTTAAGTGTTACGCCTGTGTAATAATGAAAGAGAATATCCTTGTAGTTTTTCCCTGATCTGCAAGAGCCTTTGCACCCCATTGGGATAAGCCAAGACCATGACCGGAACCGTATCCATTGAAGACAACAGAGGATTTACTTGCGCTCACATTGAATAATGTGCTCGGCAGAGAAAACATGGAGCGAAGTTCATTCCCGGTCAATATGATGCGCCCCTTTGTCCCAATGAATTCCATCGAGCGAACATGTCCGGAGGGGGTACGATCTTCGCTTCCTTTTCCCACAGTTAGAGGAGAAAGGCGCAACTCTTTAAGTGTGCCAAGTGTTTTTCCACCAGCCTCAATTTTCTGCACAAAGATAACGATTCATTGGAAACTCCTCTTTCGCTGATCATGCCATAAGGCACAGGCGTTTTTTCTCTTTGTTTTCCTTGCGTTGGAGTTTCCGAAATGCACGGCTGTATCGCTCTTCCTCACTAAATACACAGCCGCAGTAGGACTGCCGATAGAGTCCGAGTTCCTTGCTCAAATCAATGCCCTCTTGCCATCCAACACGAAAATCCTCATAGTAGAATGAAATTCCATATTCTTTTGCAAAGTGCTGAGCAATAGAACGCATGAGATCATGCTGCTGATAAATACTGTAAAACAGGGTCGAGGTAAAACTGTCAAAGCCATGTTCCGCTGCGCATTTCGCTGCCTGTTCTAGACGCCATGTGTAGCACATACGACAACGCCCCTTTTTGGTACCCTCTGCCGGAAGAGCCTTTTTCAGAAAGTCACGCATGGCATACGTCTCATCTGCAATGAATGCCATCTCCATAAGCTCCGCAAATTTCCTTGCATTTTGCAGACGTTCCTCCCACTCCTTATAGGGATGAATGTTCGGATTGAAGAAGTACCCCGTGGGTTCAATTCCATCCGCACGAAGTTTTTTCAACGGATAACAGGAGCATGGTCCACAGCACATGTGCATGAGCAAATTCATCTCAGAGCAACTCTCCTTGTCTGTCATCATATTGTGGAAATGGAATCCCCATATGTTCATATCCGCCGCGCGTCACAATTCGCCCGCGCGCTGTCCGCGCAATAAATCCAAGCTGAATGAGATAGGGTTCGTAAACATCCTCGATGGTTTCCACCATCTCACTGAGTGCCGCCGCAAGGGTCTTTAGTCCGACAGGACCACCGGAGAAGTTTTGAATCATGACCTCCAGCATACGACGATCCTTATTCTCGAGCCCTTTCTCATCGACCTCGAGAGCTTCGAGAGCCTCGATCGTCACCGTCTTTGATATGATACTCTCACCTGCTACTTGTGCAATATCACGCACGCGTTTTAGGATACGGTTCGCAACACGCGGGGTTCCGCGGGAACGATGTGCAATCTCCAATGCTCCCTCACGCTCAATACGAACGGAGAGAATTTCTGCCGTACGTTCAATGATAAGAAGGAGTGCATCCGGTGTATAGTATTCCAAACGTGATTGAATACCAAAACGATCTCGCAAAGGTGCCGAGAGTGCTCCCGTCTTTGTGGTCGCTCCGACGAGAGTGAACGGTGCAAGGTCGAGTCGCAGAGATCTTGCACTGGGTCCCTTGCCGATGATGATGTCGATGGCGTGATCCTCCATCGCCGAATAGAGAATCTCCTCAACATGATGAGAGAGGCGATGAATCTCATCAATAAACAGGACATCATGCTCCTGTAAGTTCGTAAGCAATGAGGCAAGATCTCCCTGCCGTTCAATGGCGGGCGCGGATGTCTGACGGAAGTTCGCACCCATCTCATTGGCAATGATTGCTGCCAGCGTTGTTTTTCCAAGTCCTGGTGGTCCATAGAGGAGCACGTGATCCAATGACTCATTGCGCGAGAGTGCCGCCTGTATGAATTTGGACAAATTCGACTTCACCTTGTCCTGTCCGATGTATTCATTTAAGCGGCGCGGCCGAAGGCTGTACTGCCAGCCATCCGTCGTCTGTTCCTCAAAGGAAACAAGCTCCTCATCCTCGTATATATCCAACGTCGAATCCCTCCTCTCTCAAAAGCGCTGTAACTCTGCCAGAGCATAACGAACAATCTCTTCCGTACTTTCCCAATCAGACCTTTTCTTGAACACTGATTGAATCTCACTTTGTTGAAATCCGAGGTTAAGGAGGGCTTCCGTCGCCTCCACAACCATATCCCCCATGCCGTCAACAATACTGACGGCGTCCTCCATAATATCGGGCGCGTCAAAGGAAGTCTCCGACAGTTTATCCTTGAGCTCCAAAACAATCCGCTCAGCGGTCTTTTTCCCAATGCCCGGAAGCTTTGTAATTGCCTTGATATCCTTCCGGTGAATGAGTCGATAGAACTCATTTGCGGTCGTTGCCGAGAGAATTCCCTGTGCCACCTTCGGTCCGATTCCCGAAATACCGATCAGATGCTGAAAGAGATCATACTCCTCCTGTGAAAAGAATCCATAGAGGAGAATGTCATCCTCACGGACATGAGTATGGGTATAGAGAAAGGCTTCTTCACCGATCACAATATGATTGCGTGTCTGGTGAGAGATGAACACGCGGTAGCCGACATCATGGATATCCAAAAAACAATAATCCGAAAAGATATGTGATACTTTCCCTCGTAAAAATCCAATCATTCCCATGCTCCCATATCTAAATTCGGCTGCGCCATGCGATGCTGTCTACACAGTGCGCAGCGCTGATGGCAACGGCAAGAGCATCGGCAGTATCATCCGGATGGGGGGGAGCGGGAAGGTTCAAAAGTTTTGTTACCATGTAGATAACCTGTTCCTTTGTTGCCTTTCCGTACCCTGTTACTGACTGCTTCACCTGTAGCGGCGTCCGTTCCACAACCGGGATATTGTTCTTTGCCGCCGCGAGGAGAACAATACCGCGCGCCTGTCCAACCGGAATCGCCGTTGTGACATTCCGATTGAAGAAAAGCTGCTCCACCCCCATCGCATCCGGTGCGTATTTTTTTATAAGCGCTTCCAGTTCTGTATAGATTTTCAAGAGGCGCTTTTCTACCGGCATTTTAGATGGCGTTGTAATTGCCCCATAGACATATGGACGCAGACGTGAGCCGGACTGCTCCACAAATCCATAGCCACAGATCGCAGTCCCTGGGTCGATACCGAGTACTAACATCTTGTTTTCCTAAAAAAGTGCAGACTACTCGTCTGCACTTCAATCGGTGATCCTCCGTTATTCGTCCATTTCATAATTGCTGTATACATTCTGGACATCATCATTGTCCTCGAGTGCATCAATTAGTGTCTGCATTTTTTCGGCATCCTTGTCAGCAAGATGAACGGTCGTGTCAGGAACCATCGTCACCTCAGCAGAAGCCGTCTCGATTCCCTTCTCCCCGAGAATCGTCTCAATTGCATCGAACGCATCCGGCTCGGCAATGATCTCGAAGACATCATCCTCTGCGCGCATATCCTCAGCACCGGCCTCCAGCACAATCTCAAGGAGCGCATCCTCATCGTCGAATGCCTCACGCTCCACGATAAAGACAGCTTTTTTCTTAAACATCCATGAAACGCAGCCATCCTGCCCAAGATTCCCGCCATACTTTGAAAAGAGATGACGGACATCTGCCGCCGTGCGGTTGCGGTTATCTGTCAGTATATCGAGCATGACCGCAGTACCACCGGGACCGTACCCCTCATAGAGAAGTTCTTCATAATTGCTTCCCTCCGTGGCCCCAAGCCCCTTCTGGATGGCACGATTGATATTATCCTTTGGAATATTGTTGGCCTTTGCCTTCGAAAGCGCAAGTTTTAGGCGCATATTGCCGGTGGGATCCCCGCCACCCATACGGACTGCAATCGTGATTTCGCGTCCAATCTTCGTGGTGATCTTTCCACGGATGGCATCATTCGCCCCTTTTTTGCGTTTGATATTTGCCCACTTAGAATGTCCCGACATCGAAAATCTCCTTCCTCTCTCGCTCCAATCGGAGCAAACTTTCAATATACAAGCTGATAGTGCTTTTTCTTTCCTTTTTTGACAAGCGCTGTACCATCAGGGAAATCAGACTCCTGCAGTACATAGTACTCGTCCGTGAGACGTACATCGTTCAGTGTGAGACCACCCTGCTGAATCAGGCGGCGCGCCTCCCCCTTCGATGGAAAAACATCGCCGCGCGTGAGCGCATCTACAAGTTTTTCACCGATCGTTACGTGGATCTGTGGAAGCTCTGCAGACGCACCGCCACCAAAGAGCGCCTTCGCTGTCTCCTGTGCCTTCTGCGCCTCCTGTTCTCCGTGAACGATCTTGGTCACCTCGTAGGCAAGAATCTCCTTGGAGTTGTTGATCTCCTGCCCTTGCGCAACGGAAAGACGGCGAACCTCATCCATCGGAAGATATGTGAGGAGGGACAGACAGATCTCGACATCGGCATCATCAACATTGCGCCAATACTGATAGAAATCATAGGGCGAAGTCTTTTCTGCATCGAGCCAGAGTGCACCGCCCGCGGTCTTGCCCATTTTCGCTCCATCGCTCTTGGTCAGCAGCTTATTTGTGAGTCCGAACACCGTAATATTCTTTTTGCGGCGACAAAGCTCTACGCCGGCAATGATATTCGACCACTGGTCGTCTCCGCCCATTTGGAGTTTACAGTCATATCTCTTGTTGAGCTCCATGAAGTCATATGCCTGCATGATCATATAGTTGAACTCGAGGAAGGTCAGTCCCTTCTCCCAGCGCTGCTTATAGCTCTCGGCTGCGAGCATACGATTGACGGTGAAGTGCGCGCCAATATCGCGAAGCAGGTCAATGTAGTTAAGTTTGCGAAGCCAATCCCCGTTATCCACCATGACTGCCCGATCATCCGTAAAATCGATGAACCGGGAAATCTGCTTCCGGAAGCAGTCACAGTTGTGGTGAATGATCTCATCGGTCATCACTTTGCGCATATCTGTACGTCCCGAGGGGTCGCCGACCGTACCGGTTCCACCGCCGATGAGGCAGATGGGACGGTGCCCTGCCCGCTGCATATGAGACATTGCCATCAGTGCAATCAGATGACCTGCATGGAGGCTGTCTGCCGTGGGGTCAAAGCCGGTATAAAATGAAATTTTTTTCTGTCCAAGAAGTTCGCGTAGCTCTTTTTCATCCGTGCACTGTGCAAGAAAACCACGCTCTTTTAGAATATCAATGGCATTCAACATGCTACCTCTTTCTCAGTTTTGTCCTTTTTCTACGCCCATACCCGGCTCAGGCGCTTCCACAGAAGCAGAAGGTGTGGCACGCGGCGGAGCAGATGAGGCAGCGTCTCCTTCCGTCTTATTGGAGCCGGAAGGAGACGTCAGTTTCCCTGCCTCTGTTCCCTTTGCGTCAGTCGACTTCTTGCTCTTGCCCCCATTGTCTTTCTCCGGAGCTTCAATCGGTGCATCCGAGGAGGCTGAAAATGAGGGTGCCTCCTCGAAATGACGCACCGGGAGCCCCGCATGTGCTTTCAGCATAAACGCCTGCCAGATAACAGCGGGTGTCGCACCTCCAGCCATGCCGTGCAGATCACTGACACTGTCATTTCCAATCCAAACGCCCGCCACCAGATCCGGCGTGTACCCAACAAACCACGCATCGTGATAATCGCTGGTTGTTCCTGTTTTTCCTGCAGCCGGTCTTCCGATGTTGGCACCTGTTCCTGTACCGCGTCGGATAACATCCTCCATCATCGCTGTCATTGTAGCGGCACTTGCCGCAGAGATCGCACTTTTTTCCTTGCGTTGTGCCTCTTCGAGAACTTTTCCAGTACGTGAGACAACGCGAATAATTGCGATCGGCTCCACATGAATCCCTCGATTTGCAAATGTACCATATGCACTTGTGAGTTCCAACGGCGTTACACCGCGCGTCATGCCTCCGAGTGCCGTAGCAAGATTGCGGTCATTCGTAGCGCCATCGAGAACAAAGGTCGATATCCCCATCTCCTGCGCATAGAAAATTGCCTTGTCAATGCCGATATCCTGTGCAATCCGAACCGTGGGAACGTTCAGCGACAAGCGTACAACATCGCGCAGACGCACCTTTCCTGAGAAATTTCGGTTGTAATTCTGCGGCTCCCATTCACCGACCTTCAGAGGCTTGTCATCAATGATAGAGTCCGGCGTGTATTTATTCTCAAGCGCCGCAACAAAGACGAACGGTTTGAACGCAGAGCCGGGCTGACGTACCGCCTGTACGGCACGATTGAACTGATCCGTTCCGCGTCCCCCGACCATCGCTTTGATATATCCTGTATGTGGGTCAATGGCAACGAGTGCCCCCTGCGGCTGCACAATACCGTTCGCATCGGTAAAATATGTGGGGAGATTCTGCATGGCATTTTCTGCCGCCGTTTGGAGATTCATATCAATGGTGGTATAAATCTTCAACCCATCCTTATAGATGGCATCATCTCCATATCGCTCGGCAAGCTGCTGCAACACATAATCGACAAAATACGAAGACCCCATAACGCCATCGTTCACTGTTTTGGCGAGGACCAGCTCTTCTTTCTTAGCAGCATTTGCCTCCCCCTCACTGATGTAGCCATACTTGACCATCTGGTCGAGAACAACAGCTTTGCGTTGTGTTGCCACCTCCATATTATTGAGCGGCGAATAGTAGTTCGGGCTTTTCGGAATGCCTGCCAGCATGGCACATTCATTCAGCGTCAGATCCTTGACATCCTTGCCAAAGTAGGTGCGTGCTGCCGCCTGAACACCATAGGCTCCCTGACCAAAATAGATCTGATTCATATAGAGTTCAAGGATTTCCTGCTTCGTATACTGGCGCTCGAGCTGAAGCGCAAGAAATACTTCCTGTATCTTGCGTTTCATTGTCCGATCTTGTGTCAGATACGCGTTCTTCGCGAGCTGCTGCGTAATGGTAGATCCGCCCTCTGTGACTTCACGTCCGCGAATATTCGCCCAGACAGCACGCACAATTCCACGAGGGTCAATCCCGATATGTTCATAAAAACGGTTGTCCTCGACTGCAATGAAGGCGTTCTGAAGATTTTGGGGAATTTCATTAATACTGACAGGTCTACGGTTCTCAGCGGCATGGATATTAGCAATCTCATTTCCATGAATATCATAGATCTGCGACGATGCCGGCGGAACAATATCCTCTGCCAAGTTCGGTCTCGTGTTCAAGCTTGCCGTCAGAAAACCGCAACCAACACCTATAATCATGACAAACAGAATCAGCCCTACGGCGAGAATTGCTTTTCCAAGAGTGGAGCCTTTATTTGACTTCTTTGTCGCTTTCTTTTCGCTTTTCTGCATAGATACCTTCCTGTCCGAATCTTTCTCCACTGTGCCCGTCTGTAGGCAACCTGACGGACTTCATTTTACCAGCGATTCCTATAATCCAATTTCTTTATTTTATCACAAACCGGAAATTTTGTAAGGATATTTTATTAAAATTAAATGGTTTGTACATATGCTTACTTCAATTCCACAACAGTTGCACCGGTTCCGCCTTCGGAAATATCGGCAAATGAAAATGTCAGGACGGAACGATGGTGCTTCAGATAGTCCTGCAAGCCCTGCCGCAGAGCACCCGTTCCCTTCCCGTGAATCAGTAAAATCTTAGAGAGACCCGTAAACACCGCATCATCGATAAATTTAC
>CALALM010000037.1 GCA_937925565.1 uncultured Centipeda sp. | reverse complement strand
TCGACGTGCCGTTGGGGCCGAATAATTTATAGACGAAGCCGTCGACCTTTGAAAGTACATCTGACGCATTCGCCGCGCCGCTGTCCTTGATTTCCTTCGCCGTGATAACGGTCGTCGCGGCGGGCACATCGATATCCCGCTTCTGCGTGCGCGTTGCCGTCACGACAACCTCGCCAAGCGAATACGAGGGCAGCAGTTCATCATCTCCTGTTCCCGTATGTGCGGTCTCTGCCGCATAGACCTGCCCCGTCATCGCCGAAAGCGCAACTGCTGCTGCAAGGAAATTTTTACGCCACATCTTCATTGTCATTCTCCTCTATAAAATCAATTCAACTGGAAACGAAACGTCTTTGTCCAAACACCTCTCCGTCCGTTATCTCCCGGATTAAAGCGAAAGCGCCACCCCGCGGCGACCGCCGCTCTGTCCATCGCGCGATAGCCCGATGAGGACTCAACGCTGACGGATTCCACGGAGCCATCCGCCGCCACAAGGATCTTGATCGTAACCACCCCCTCCACATCATCATCAATGAGCTCCTGCGGGTACTCCGGAACAGCCTCTGAACGAAGGCTCGCCTCCACGCGTTCTTTCGGCGGTGCAGCAACAGAGCCAATCCCCGGGCTCCCATCTCCGCTTCCATCTCCGCCCTCAGTTCCGCTCCCTGTTCCTGATCCGCTGCTCGTTCCGGCAGAGGAAGTCTCTGTCCCGCTGCCCGATCTGCTGCTCTCCCCCGCTGATCTCGTCTGCACCGCATGCACAGAATTCTGTACCGTGCGTGGTGTATTCTGCTGCGGTTTTGTTTGCGGCTTCTGCTCCTCCTGCTGCACGATATTTTTATCCTGCACAACGATGTCATCCATCGTCACCACAGGAGCGGCGGCCGGAGCAGCATCACCGGCGGCGCTGCCCGTATCGCCGCCCGCATCGTAGAGCACAACGTCGATGGGCGCTCTCTTTCCGGACGGCTCTGCAACGGAGAAGAGCCCACACGCCGCCGCGATCAGAAAAAGTATGAGATGCAGGATCAGAGAGCCTGCAAGAGCTTTGCGTTCACCGTCACGTTCCATCACATTTTCTTCCATGTCATGCCACCATCTTCATATGCCTGCGCAGGAGATACAGGAAGTAGGGCGTGCCGATAAACGCCGTCATAATGCCGACACGAATCTCCATCCCATGAAGCAAAATGCGCCCGAGCGAATCACAGAGCACGAGGAATACGGCACCTGCCAAGAGACTCGCGGGCAGCAGGCGGCGATGGTCGGGACCGATCAGGAGGCGCACCATATGCGGAACAACGAGTCCCACAAAGCCGATGTTGCCGCTGATGCAGACGCCTGCCGCCGTCGTGAGCGAGGCGAGTACGAGGAAGAGCAGGCGGAACGCCGTCACAGGCATGCCCGCTGCGCGCGCCTCCACCTCGCCGAACGCAAGCAGGTTCAGATGCCGCGCGAGGAGCACCATGACGGATGCACCGACGCCGATCGGACCGATGCCGAGCAGGACATGATCCCAGCGCCGATAATCGAGTCCGCCGATCGTCCAAAAGAGGTACTGCTGCATCTTCTGCTCGTTCATCACCGTGAGAATTGCTGCCGTGCACGCCGCGAGGAACATTCCCACCACAACACCTGAGAGCAGGAGTGTCATAACCGGGATCCGCCCGCGCCGCATCGACAGCGATACGGTCAGCCCCACGGCAAGGATTGCCCCCGTAAAGGCAAAGGCGGGCAGCGAGAGCACGCTCCCCGCCGTCACCCCGATGCCGATGGCGAGCACCGCACCGACGGAGGCACCGCTCGATACGCCGATGATGCCGGGATCGGCAAGAGGATTGCTGAAGATCCCCTGCAGAACCGCACCCGAGACACCGAGCCCCGCACCGACCAGCATGCCGACAAGTGTACGCGGGAGGCGGATATGCCAGAGCACCGCCTCCTGCTCGGGCGTCACGACAACATCCGTAAAGATAGGAAGCCCTGCCGCATGTGCAAAGGAAGCAACGACCGCCTCCATCGGGATATCGTACTGCCCCGAACTCATGGACAGGAGGATCGCAAAGAGGAGCGCTCCAACGAGAGCACATAGAAAGAGCTGTGTTCGATGCTGTCCAAAACTCATGCCGTCACCGCCTCTTTCTCCGATCTTCCGAGGATCACGCTGAGGAGCTGCGCGCTCTCTCCCCCGTCCGCCTTCGCCTCCGTATACACCTCTGCATGATGTGTCAATGGGTTCTCGACAACGCGCACGGGCGCTCCATATGCCAGCGTCAGGAGCTCATCTGTCAGCACATCGCGCGGTGCTCCATCGGCGAGAAGTTTTCCATGACCGACGAGGAGGAGCCGCGAGCAGAAGCGTGCGGCAAGACTCAGTTCATGCGCAACCAGCAGTACCGTTTTGCCCGCCGCACAAAGGTCCTG
>CALALM010000036.1 GCA_937925565.1 uncultured Centipeda sp. | reverse complement strand
ATGGAAGGAAGATTTTATGCGCGGAACATTTTACGGCATCGGCGTCGGCCCCGGCGACCCCGAGCTGCTCACCGTCAAGGCGATCAAGGCAATCGAGGCGGCGGACGTGCTCATCGCGCCGAAGACCGAGAAGAAGGACGGCAGCGTCGCTCTCGAGATTGCACGCCCCTACCTCAAGAAGGACATCGAAATCGTCTATCAGGTATTTCCGATGGTCAAGGACTTTGCGGACGATACGGGCGCATGGGAAAGGAATAAGGCAGAGATCCTTGCACTGCTGAACGCGGAAAAAAACGTCGCCTTCCTGACCCTTGGCGATCCGATGTTTTACAGCACATACATCTACGTGTTCCGTCTGCTCGAACATGAGGATGTGGACATTGTCACCATCCCCGGCGTGCCCGCGTTTGCCGCAATCGGCAGCAAGATTAACCGCCCCATCGTCGAGGGCAACGACGTACTCGCCATCATCCCGGGGACGGCGGACAAGGAGCATCTTGAGAAGGTCATGGCAGTCGCGGGCAGTGCCGTCGTCATGAAGGTGTATCACAACTCCGCTGAGATCATCGACCTCCTGAAGCGCAACCATATGGCAAAGGATGCCGTGCTCGTCAGCCGTGTCGGACTCGACGGCGAGCGCATCATCCACGACCTCGAGGCACACGCGGATGAAAAGCTGAACTATCTCTCCACCATTCTCGCACGGAGGAATTGATATGATGAAACAATGGGCTCTCGCATTACTCGTGGCATCTTCCCTCATGCTCACCGCCTGCGGCACGCCCGCAGCGGAGAACACCACGCAGGGCGCCTATGCCACCATCACGGACGACAATGGGCGCACGGTCAGCTTTGACAAGAAGCCGGAGCGCATCGTCGTCACCTCTGCGTCCTTCCTCGAGCCGCTGTACGCAGTCGGCGGGGAGGTGATCGGCCGCCCCGACTCGAAGTCGAAGATTCCGGAGGCGGCGAAGAATGCTACAAGCATCGGCAGGGTTTACCAGATCGACGCCGAGAAAGTGCTCTCCCTCACACCCGACCTCGTCATCCTCAACAAGGGCATGAATGAAAAGCTCGTTGAGACGCTCGCGGCGAACGGCATCAAGACGCTCGTCATCGATATGAAGAGCTATGAGGACGTGAAACGCGAGATCGGCACCTTTGCGACGCTCACGGGCGAAAAGGCAAAGGGCGATGAACTCATTGCAAAGATGGACGCGGACATCGCGGCGGTGCGTGCATCGATTCCGCAGGAGAAAAAACGCATTGCCATCATTCACAGCACGGGACAGGGGCTCTCCGTGCAGCTCGACGGCAGTATCGCGGGCAACATCGCGAACATCCTCGGCTGGGAGAACACGGCGGCAGGGATGCCCGCGCTCGACAAGAACCCCGACGCCGCGCCTTACAGCATGGAGACGCTCGTCGCGCAGAACCCCGACATCATCT
>CALALM010000035.1 GCA_937925565.1 uncultured Centipeda sp. | reverse complement strand
GGACACTGAAATATATGCGTGAGGACAAGCGTCATCGCATTGCGAAAGAAACGCTCGAGGTCTATGCGCCGCTTGCGAACCGTCTCGGTATCTCCAATATCAAGGTGGAGCTCGAAGACCTATGCCTGCGTTATCTCGAACCCGAGGCGTACTATGCCCTCGTGGAGGAGGTCAAACACAAGCGGCAGGAACGGCAAGAGTTCATTATCGATTCCATAGCACAAATTCATGAGAAGCTTGAAGCTGCCGGTATTACGGCGGACATCAAGGGACGTGCGAAGCATTTTTACAGCATCTACCGCAAGATGAAGCGCGACAACAAAAGCGTCAACGAGATCTATGACCTCTCCGCCGTGCGTGTGCTCGTCTCCTCCGTCAAGGACTGCTACGGCGTGCTCGGTGTCATTCATGCGATGTGGAAGCCGATCCCGGGCAGGTTCAAGGACTACATCGCCATGCCGAAGTCTAACGGCTACCAGTCCCTGCATACGACCGTCATGACGCATGGGGATCCACTTGAGATCCAGATCCGCACGAAGGCAATGCACCAAGTCTCCGAGTTCGGCATTGCCGCCCATTGGAAATACAAGGAGGCGGGCAAGAGCATCGGCGCAACCGACGAGAATGATCAGAAGATGTCGTGGCTGCGCCAGATGGTGAGTCTGCAAAAGGAATACGACGACCCAAAGGAATTCTTTGAGGCGCTGAAACTCGATGTGTTCTCTGACGAAGTCTTTGTCTTTACTCCACGCGGTGATGTCATCGATCTGCCGAAGGGATCGAACCCGATCGATTTTGCCTATCACATTCACACGGAAATCGGTCATCACTGCGTCGGTGCAAAGGTCAACGGGAAGATCGTGCCGCTCGAGTACAAGCTCAAGAACGGTGACATCGTGTCCATCGTCACGAACAAGGCGAGCAATGGTCCGAGCCCCGACTGGCTGAACACGGTCGCCTCCTCTGCGACACGCGGCAAGATACGTGCGTGGTTCAAGAAGGAGAACCGCGAGGAGAATATCGAACGTGGGATGAATCTCATCCGTGACGAGGCGAAGCGACTCGGCTACGCGCTGAAGGAGCTGATGGCGGGCGGACGCCTCGGCAAGATCGCGGAGAAGCTAAACGTGCAGAGCGAGGATGATCTGCTTGCGGCACTCGGCTACGGCGGCGTCTCTTTGCGCGGTGTCATGACCAAGCTCATCGAGTTGCACCAGCAGTCCATCAAGGACAGCACACCGCCCGAAGTCTCGCAGATGCTGTCTGAGCTCAAGGCGCCGCGTCGGGGCAAGCGCAAGAAGGCGAGCCACGGCGTTCTCGTCGAGGGTGAGGGCGGCTACCTCGTACGTCTCGCGCGCTGCTGCAACCCCATCCCGGGCGATCCGATTACGGGCTACATCACGCGCGGTCGCGGCGTCTCCGTGCATCGCTCCGACTGCCCGAACGTCCTCAATGATACGGAGTTTACGCGCGTGATCGAGGTGAGCTGGGACATCGGACTCGACAAAGAGTATACCGTCGGCATCGAGATCATCTGCAACGACCGTAACGGCATGCTCGCCGAGCTCCTTGCCGTGCCTGCCGAGATGAAGGTCAACATCCATACCGTCAACGCGATGCCGAACCGCCGCAACAAGACCTCGACCGTCCTCCTTGGGCTGAACGTCAGCAACATCGACCAGATCACGCAGGTCATGACGCGTATGCGTCTGCTCAAGGATGTTTACCGCGTCACGCGTACACTCGGCAGCAACGCACTCCCCGGCGGGGAGACCTGACCGCATTACATTGTCTTTTTGTGCATTTTGTGGTAATATCAGGCATGTAATTTTGCATATGATAATCTGCATCTGTGAGAGGTTTTATGAAACAGGGCGCAATCTTTGATATGGACGGTCTGCTCTTCGATACAGAAACTTTGTATCAGAGGGGATGGACGATCATTGCCGATGAGTTCGGCGTCGAGCGCAAGCCGGAGCTGGGCAAGGCATGTTGTGGGACGTGCGGTGATCTGACCGTGCAGCTCGTGCATCAGTTCCACCCGACGGTGGATGCCGAGGCATACATTCGTCGTGTTGTTGAATATGTCCACGGTGAGGCAGAAAAAAAACTGCCCGTAATGGAAGGCGTGCATGAAATCCTTCAATATTTTCATGAACACGGTGTTCGTATAGCGACGGCAAGCAGTTCGACGGTGATGCAGATTGAAACGAATCTCAGGAAAAGTGGGCTGCGGAAGTATTTCGATGCCATTGTCGGCGGTGATCTTGTGAGGAACGGGAAGCCGGCACCGGACATCTTTCTACTTGCGGCAGAGCGGATCGAAATGCCGCCGACGGATTGCTATGTGTTCGAGGACGGTTATAACGGTCTGCGCGGCGCTGCTACAGCGGGCTGTGCACCTGTGATGATTCCGGATACCATGCCGCCGACAGATGAGATGCGCGATCTCTGTGTCGGTATTTATCCGTCTCTCGTGGCTGCGATGGATGCCATTCAGCAGGGCGCACTATAGAGGAAGCACTGATAACTGAAGGTCTATTTTATCAGCGATTCCTAGAATTTCCTCAGTGAGGTGAATCAAATGGATGAACAGAAGACAATGATGTTCTCCTTCGGTGAAGATAAGCCAAAGGCGGATGTTGTCATACGGGAGGTTGCCTCTGCCATGCGGGAGAAAGGCTATAACCCGATCAATCAGCTGGTTGGATATCTGCTCTCCGGCGATCCCGCGTATGTGACCAGCCACAGGGAGGCACGGAGCAAGATCCGAAGCCTCGAACGCGACGAACTCCTCGACGAGCTTGTGCGCTTCTATTTGGAGCATGAGAAGTGAGGCGCTATTTGTCGCTCGACATCGGGGATGCGACGATCGGCATCGCTGTCAGTGATCTGCTTGGACTCACGGCGCAGGGCATTGAGACGATCCGCCGCACAGAGCTTTCTGCCGATCTCGACCGTATCGCGGTGCTCGTGCAGGAGTATGAGCCGGCGGCATTCGTTGCGGGGCTGCCGAAGCATATGAATGGGGATGAGGGGGAGCGTTGCCAGATTGTCCGCGCCTTTATGGCAGATGTTGCGGAGCGTTTTCCGACGATCGAGATACATTACTGGGACGAACGCCTGTCGACGGTCGCCGCCTCGCGTGCGCTCATCGAGGGCGATGTATCGCGCAGGAAACGCCGTAAGGTCATCGACAAAATGGCGGCAGTCTACATACTGCAGGGCTTTTTAGATCGGCAGCAGCATTTGAAATAAATGTGTGCCGATATGCAGCAAAGGAGTACGAAAATGGCAGAACATGAGGAACTGCACGATGAAGACGTTATTGTCGTTATGACGAATGAGGACGGCGACGAATTTTACTACCGTGAGGAGATGATTATTCCCATCGGTGAGGATCGCTTTGCTGTGTTGATTGCGCTCAATGTCTCGTCAGAAGACGAACTTGAGAATGCCGAGGAGGGCGATGAGGCAACGATTGCGAAGATTGTCACCGACGAGGACGGTGAGGATATCTACACCGATCCGACGGATGAGGAGTTCGATGCGGTGCGTCGTGCCTATGAACTGCTGGAGGACGAGGAAGAGTGAGGAAAGAAAAGGAGGCTGTCATCCGAGGGAGATGACAGCTTTTTCGTAGGGAGTTGTACGAAGAGAGGGAGGATTCGTTTTGAAGGAGTCATTGAAGGGAATAGCGGACTTCTTGAATAACGACGGATTGCGGCAGGCATTTAACGCTGTCTATCGCGGGAAGGGGACACCGCTCCAGAGAAAAATTGTATTTGGGATTCCGGCGCTGGCAATCTTATTTGTCATGGTGGTCGTGTTCGTCATCATTCCATTGGCCGGGTCTTCTTCCTATACGGGGGAGCGTGGGGTTCCGGTTTACTTTACCGTTCGTCCGGGTATGAGCGTGAGTGAGATCGGGAAAGAACTGTATGAACGCGGTATTATCGACAGCGAGATGAAGTTCTGGTGGACGGCGAAGCTGAACGGTTTCGAGAACAAGGTAAAGAGCGGCACGTTTGCCATGCAGACAGGGATGACGCCGCGCGATGCGCTTGAGATATTGGTCTATGGCAATACGGTCACGATCCGCTTTACGATACCTGAGGGCTTCAGCGTGCGTGATATCGCGCAGCGACTTGATGATGAGGGACTGGTCAAGGCGGATGCGTTCATATCGCTTGCCAAGACATACCGCCCCTATCCCTATGTCGAGGAGCACGAGAATGTGCGCTATGCGGTAGAGGGGTTTCTCTTTCCGGATACCTATGAGATCAATGGGGAATTCGACGCTACGCGCATCATGCAGATGATGGCAGAGAACTTCGACCGTCGTCTGACAAAGGACATGCGTGATCGTGCGAGGGAGATGGACCTCTCGATCTATGAACTCGTGACGCTTGCCTCGCTTGTGGAGAAGGAGGCATATCACGAGGAGGATCGTCCGATCATTGCGCAGATTTTCCTGAAGCGCCTGCGCCTTGGTATGCCGCTGCAGGCAGATCCCACGGTGCAGTACCTGCTCGATGCGCCGAAGGAGGATTTGCTCTACCGCGATACGAAGATCGAGTCGCCATACAATACCTATCAAAATGTCGGGCTGCCGCCGGGACCGATCGCAAGCCCCGGGACGGCGTCGCTGATGGCGGTGCTGCATCCGGCAGATACGAACTATCTGTACTTCGTTGCCGATCGAAACGGGAATAACTACTATGCGACGAATTATGCGGATCATCTCGCACTGGTCGATCAGGTGCGCTGAGTCCTGCGGAGGTGATGAATGAGAAAGAAACCTGAACTGCTGGCGCCTGCGGGGACGATGGAGAAACTGCAAATGGCACTCGCCTACGGTGCGGATGCGGCATATCTCGGCGGTGCGCAGTTTGGGCTGCGTGCGTTCGGCGGCAACTTTACGAATGAGGAGATACGCGCGGCGGTGAACCTCGCGCATGGTGTTGGGAAGAAGATCTATGTGACGGTCAATGTATTCCCGCACAACGATGATCTCGTATCTCTGCCGGACTACCTGCGCTTTCTTGCGGACGTGGAAGTGGATGCCGTACTTGTTGCCGATCTCGGTGTCTTTATGCTGGCGCGTGAGATCGCCCGGCAGCTGCCCGTGCATATCAGTACGCAGGCGAACAATGTGAACTGGCGTACGGTGCGCGCGTGGCAGGAGCTCGGCGCGGAGCGCGTCGTGCTTGCACGCGAGCTCTCACGTGAGGAGATCCGCGAGATACGCCGTCATACGGATGTGGAGATGGAACTCTTCGTGCACGGGGCGATGTGCATCTCCTACTCGGGACGATGCCTGCTCAGCAGCTATTTCACGGGCCGCGATGCGAACCGCGGCGGCTGTGCCCAGTCCTGTCGATGGAAATACGCGCTCGTGGAGGAGTCGCGCCCCGGTGAGTGCTATCCGATCGAGGAGGATGCGCGCGGCACCTACATCATGAACTCGAAGGATCTCTGTTTGCTGCCGTATCTGGACGAGGTTGTGGACTCCGGCATTGACAGTCTCAAGATCGAGGGACGCATGAAGAGTGTTCACTATGTCGCAAGCGTGGTCAAGGCGTATCGTATGGCTCTCGATGCCTGTCTTACGAGCACCTCTTATAAGGTGCGTGAGGAGTGGCTGACGGAGCTCGAAAAGGTCTCGCACCGTTCCTATACAACGGGCTTTTTCTTTGGAAAGACGACGGAGGCGGATCAGATCTACGGTTCGTCCTCCTATGAACAGACCTCGGA
>CALALM010000034.1 GCA_937925565.1 uncultured Centipeda sp. | reverse complement strand
TCCGATCTTCCCGCCGATGAGAGCGTCCGCTTCCACATCTCTCAGATCACGATTGAGAACCAAGTGGAGCGATTCCGCTTCCTCGAACGCATCGCTCGTCCCTATGTGGGCAAGGAGCTGTCTCTCAGCGATATCAACAAGCTCATCCATGCGATGAATCAATCTCTTCTGTCTCGTGGCTTCTCCACGAGCCGTATTGTCGTGCCGGAACAGAATCTCTCGTCGGGAGAACTCCGTCTCGTTCTGCAGATCGGCTATATCGGCACCGTTCGTTTTGCCGAGGGCAGTGATGCCCTCTACTGGAAGAATCTCTTTCCATTCCACGAGGGAGATATCCTCAATGTACGGGATATCGAGCAGGGCATCGAACAGGCAAAGCGCCTTCCCTCACAGGATATCTCCGTTCAGCTCCTCCCCTCAGAGCAGCCGCAGCGGACGGATGTCGTGCTCACGGTAAAACGCGGGAAGAATTTCTACGGTACGATCTCGGTGGATGACTCGGGGCTTGAGGATACAGGAAAGCTCCAATGGTATACGTCTATCGGCATCGATCAGCCATTTCACAAGAACGATATGCTCCGCATCGGCATGAATCTCGACGGCGCACAGGACGGGTATGAGAAGGGAACACGTGGGCATAATATCAGCTACACCTATCCCTATGGACGGCATACGTTCTCGTTTTCCTATCAGCGCTCCAAATATCATCAGACGGTAGAGAGCGTTCCCTATAACTTCATCAGTGCAGGAGATTCCAATATTTCTACGCTGTCATGGGACTATGTACTTCATCGCTCAGCTGCGATGAAGACGAGCATGGATATTCGTCTGCGGAAACGGAATTCACACAGTTTCTTGAACGATGTCGATCTGCCCATTCAAGCGATACACCAGACATCAATGGAGGTCGGTTTTGCCGAGCGGCTCTATCTGCAGCACAATACGCTCTATTTCCGTCTTGCACACCGTTTCGGTCTCGGGTGGATGGGCGCACAAAAAGAAAATCCCCACGCCGATGCACCCAAGACGCTCTATCGAATGTGGCTGCTCGATGTGGACTTTGTGCATCCGTTTGAGTTCAGTCACCGTCCCGCAACATTTACAACATCCTTTCACGGACAGTATACGATGGATGGGATGCGACTCTACGGCGTGGATATGATCAGCATGGGCAATCGCTATACGGTGCGCGGATTCGACGGTGAGGTGACACTGATGGGGACAAACGGATGGTATCTGCGGAATGAATTTGCGACACGGTTTCCGAAACAAAAGGCAGAGCTCTATCTCGGGCTTGATGTCGGTGCAGTCTACGGGTACGGAACCGATCTCTATAACGGTCATACGATGATGGGTGCAACCGTCGGACTCCGTGGCTCGATTGATACCGTCTCCTATGATGTCTTTGCGGCGATGCCCATAAGAAAACCCGAGGGATTCCACACATCGGATGTGACGAGTGGATTCTCTCTCGGGGTGAAGTTCTAAATATATCTACAAAGAGGGGCACTGCCCCTCTTTTTTCGCGCTACCAAAAGTGTTTCCTTGACCGGAATTATTACTTTAATTCACATTCCCAAATCTCACGATGCAGCTCTCTGCTCTCATCCCACTTGTTGTACGACTCGCTCTGTATCAGTGAAAAACCATTTTTCGCATACAGATGGCGTGCCGGTTTTAGGAGATCAAGAGTTCCTAAAAAGAGATGACGATAGCCCTTTTCCCTGCAAAAAGAAAGCGCTTCCGATAGAAGTCTTTGTCCAAGACCTCGCCCCTGCACATCCATATCCACGCCCAACCAACGCAGCTGCGCTCTGTCCTCCCCTTCTTAATGACTGCACTATCGCCTACGATCGTTCCATTCAGCTCGGCAATCCACATCTGGTTGCCCTCCAAATCATCGTAGAGTTCTGCCATTCCGCGCAGCATTTCCTGTTCATAATATCCATTAAACCCATACTGTTGTCTGTAGAGTTTATATTGAAAATAGCAGACCTTACTCGGATCGCCCGGCTGATAGGTACGGAGGGTAATTTCATTTACCATCTTTTCATCCCCATTTCATTGCAAAAATGAATGAAAATTCCCCCATAAGCTCATTTCATAGCAAACTCGTGGGGGAGAATATATTTTTCAAAAATTACAGCTTCTTTGACAGTTCCTCGATGCTGTCCGACATCGCTTTTGCCTCCTCGACGGAAGCGCTGATCTCCTTCATGTTTTCTGCCTGGCTCTCGATCAGTCCATTGATGGACTTGATACGCTCCGCGATATGA
>CALALM010000033.1 GCA_937925565.1 uncultured Centipeda sp. | reverse complement strand
TCGATGCGCCGGGGCAGGGGCCGCTGCATGATATCGTATGGCTGCTCCGTATGCCCCGCATTCTCATGGCTGCGTGCATCGGCGCGGGGCTTGCAACCTGTGGTGTCATTATGCAGGCGATCGTGAAAAATCCGCTTGCCGATCCGTATATTTTGGGTGTTTCCTCGGGCGCATCCCTCGGAGCAACGGCAGCTATCCTCCTTGGCATTGGTGTTTCTTTTGGAGAAAATTTTGTCGGGATTGCTGCGTTTGTCGGAGCCTTTGCGATATCTCTTGCGATTGTGTTCATTGCGAATATGGGCGGTCGTGCCAACGCTGTGAAACTGCTGCTTGCAGGCATGGCACTGAGTGCGGTATGCAGTGCGTTTTCGAGCTTCATTGTCTACTTTGCCAACGATAAGGACGGCATCCAATCCATCACCTATTGGCTGATGGGGAGTGTTGCGGGTGCAAGTTGGTCGACGCTGGGGGTAATGATACCGCTCAGTATTGTGGTGCCGTTTTTCTTCTATACGCAGGCAAAGATATTGAATCTGATGCTGCTCGGCGATGATACGGCGGTGACCCTTGGGGTGGATTTGCATCTGTATCGTCAGGGCTATTTGCTCGTGAGCGCACTTATGGTGGGCTTTGCAGTCTATGCAGCCGGTATGATCGGCTTTGTAGGACTTATCGTCCCACATATCAGCCGTATGCTGGTCGGAGCGGATCATAGAAAGCTGCTGCCGATTGCCTCGCTTTCCGGCGCGATCTTTCTCGTCTGGGCGGATGTGCTCTGCCGCATCATCATTCCGCAGACAGAACTCCCCATCGGCATTCTGGTTTCGATGATCGGAGCTCCCTGCTTCATTTATTTGATGGTAAAGCGGACGTATGGCTTTGGCGGTGCCGAATAGGCAGATATTAGAATCTTACGGGAGAGTACAATGGAGATTCGCGTAGAGGAACTGGAAAAGAGTTTTGACGGCAGGCTGATTCTGAATAAGATTTCTCTTGCGGTAGATCACAAAGAATTCGTTGGCATTATCGGACCCAATGGAAGCGGGAAGAGCACGCTGCTCAAATGTGTCTATCGCGTTCTCCGTCCGGATTCCGGCGTCGTTTTTCTCGGCGGGGAGCGATTGGACGATCTGTCTGTGCGTGAGTCCGCAAGACGCCAAGCAGTGCTGGCACAACATCATGCATTCTCGTTTGACTTTACCGTCTTGGAGGTTGTGCTGATGGGGCGAAGTCCGCATAAGCGCATGCTGGAGAGGTATAACGAGGAGGACTATAGGATTGCAAAGCATTATTTGGCGTTTATCGGTATGGAGAGTTTTGTCAATCAGTCATTTTCCAGTCTCTCGGGCGGGGAACAGCAGCGCGTGCTGCTTGCGCGGGCGCTTACGCAGTCGACGTCCTGCCTGATCTTGGATGAGCCGACCAATCATCTGGATATTCGCTATCAGTTGGAAATCATGGAAAACATACGGCAGATGAATTTAACCGTGATTGCCGCTGTTCACGATCTCAATATTGCCGCATCGTACTGTGATCGGATCATTGCGATGAAGGATGGTGTGATTTTGAGAGAAGGGGTACCCGAAGAGATTTTCACGGATGAATTTATTTACGAACTATACGGTGTGCGCGCGCGCATTCACCATTTGGAGGATGGAAATATTGTAATTTTATATCATCTGTGATGCGTTGACAAAACGTATCTGCATGCGCATGGTGCACATTGAGGAATTGTAGGGATAACAAACGGGATGGATGTACAAAATATTTTGTGTAGTCATCTCGTTTTTCTTGTATCAATGGGAAAAAAAGGATAAAATATAGGAAGTAAAGGAGGGAGCATCGGATGAACCGTCAAAACTATAATCCCTTGAATGACTATCTCTTCAAGTTCATCTTTGGCAGAGATGAGCGTAAGCGCATTACGCTCAGTTTCCTCAATGCTGTTTTAGATCGTGAGGGAGAAGAAACACTCACGGACATTACATTTATTGACCGCGAAATTGATCCGCAGTTTGAGGACGATAAGCTCTCACAGCTGGATATTTATGGAATTGCAAGCGATGGCAGTCAAATCAACATAGAGGTTCAGCTTGTGAATCTATACAATATGCAGAAGCGGACGCTCTACTATTGGGCTCGGATGTATCAGACCCTCCGCAAAGGGGCGGAGTATCAAGATCTGAGCCCGTCCATTACGATCAATTTGCTCAACTTTCAGATGCTCCCACAGGAAAGTCCGCACAATATGTATGGAATTTATGATATTGCAAGCGGGCATCGGCTGACTGACGATCTGGAAATACACTTTCTTGAGATTCCCAAGTTCAAGATCAAATCGGTGAAAGAGATGAAGCGTCTTGAAAAGTGGCTTGCTTACTTTTCAAACAAATTGAACGAGAGAGAGACGGAGGAGTTGGCGATGAGCGAGGCAGCAATCAACGAGGCGATTCAGGCAGAGCGCATCTTTATGCAGAGTGATGTGGAGCGTTGGCAGTACGAGCAGAGAGAAAAAGCAATGCGCGATTATCTCAGTGCTATGTCATTTTGTAGCCGTGAGGGACATCGTCAGGGGCTCGAAGAAGGTCGGCGTGAGGGACGGCGTGAGGGACGGCGTGAGGGTCGGCGTGAGGGTCGGCGTGAGGGCATGCTGGATATGGCACGCTCTCTGCTTGCACTTAACGTGCCCGTAGATGTAATTGAAAAATCGAGCGGCATGACACGCGCAGAGATTCTCGAGCTCCAAGCGCAAATAGAGTATACTTGAAAAATATGATGAGTAAAGGAACCACTGATAAATTCAGCACCATCATCTTGGCGCATCTTTTTTGCCCGCTTTTCG
>CALALM010000032.1 GCA_937925565.1 uncultured Centipeda sp. | reverse complement strand
GCTGCCTTTTTTGCTGCCACAATGACCTCTGCTCAGGTCGCCTGTGGTCGTCCGAATTTGTTGTCCAAGTATGATTCCACGAATGGAAGTACTTGACGGAATAATATGGGATAAGGTATCATACACGTTGCAGAGATAGTTTCATTATCATTTGCATTGATAACAATGTGGATCTTAGGAGGTATCTTGTATTGACACTGAAGGATGGGAAGACGGGAATGACGCTGAAGATTCTGCAAATCAGCGAGTCGCCGCTCAAGCAGCGTCTTATGTCGATGGGGATGATTCCGGGGACGAAGGTGACGGTTCTGCGTTCGGCACCTATGGGGGACCCGATCGCGATTGGTATTCGCTCGTATAACCTTGCCATACGGCGCGAGGACGCAGCACTCATATCTGTCGAGCAAATCGGTTAAGGGGAGGGCGGAGATATGTCAGCATTGGCAGTTGCACTGACCGGAAACCCGAATACCGGCAAATCGACCATATTCAACGCACTGACAGGTGCGCGTCAGAAAATCGGAAACTGGCCGGGGGTCACGGTTGACAAGAAAATCGGTCACACGCATTACAAGGGGCGGGCGATTTCTATCGTCGACCTTCCGGGGACGTACAGCATCAATGCCCGCTCGCCGGAGGAACAAATCGTCATCGACTACTTGACGAGCACGAAACTGGATCTCGTCCTGAATGTCGTGGACAGCTCGAACATCGAGCGCAATCTTTTCCTTACGGTGCAGCTTCTCGAGAAGGGGATTCCGCTCCTTATCGATCTCAATATGCAGGACGATGCACAGCGGCGCGGCATCAAGATCAACACGGCGAAGCTCGAAGAGGCGCTCGGCATGCCCGCCGTCGAGACGACGGGGCGCAGCAGCAAGAGTACAAAGACGCTGCTCGATGTCTTTACGAGTACGGTCATGGCACGGTACCAGCCGAGCGACCTCGTCAAGGCACATATCGCGAAGATCCATGAGATCGAGAGCAGTTCGCGTACGGAGGCGGAGAAGGAAGAGGCGATCATCGAGGCGCGCTATGCACTCATCGATCAAGTCGTGAAGTATGCCGTAACTGTGCAGAATGTCGGTGCGACGCGCTCGGAGAAAATGGATCGTTTTCTCGCGAACGGTGCGCTTGCGCTGCCGATTTTCCTTTTGATTCTCTATGGCGTGTTTCAGATCACGTTTACATGGATCGGACAGCCCATTGCCGACGAACTCGAGGTGCTCATCAACGATGAGTTCCTGAACTTTGTCAAGGATTCGCTTGTAGCGGCGGGGGTCGCGGACTGGATGGTCTCGCTTGTCACGGACGGCATCATCGCGGGTGTCGGTTCGGTGCTGACGTTTGTTCCGCTCATCTTCGTCCTGTTTTTCTGCCTCTCGTTCCTCGACGGCACGGGCTACATGGCGCGTATCGCGTTCATCACGGATCCGATTATGCGCCGCTGCGGGCTGACGGGCAAGGGGATCATGCCGCTGATGATGGGCTTCGGCTGCGCCGTTCCGTCCATCATGGGTGCGCGTGCACTCGACTCGGAAAAGGATCGCATGATCTCGATCCTCGTCACACCATTCCTGACGTGCGGTGCGAAGCTGCCGATCATGGCACTGTTTGCGGCGATGTTCTTTCCCAACAATGCAGCAAACGTTGTCTTCCTCATGTATGTTATCGGCATGGTCATGGCAATCGTCGTGGCGAAGGTGCTCGGTTCGACGCTCTTTAAGGCACAGGGCTCGACCTTTCTGTTGGAGCTCCCGCCGTACCGTATGCCCGATATGAATTCGGTTTTGCTGGAGACGTGGGACAAGGGCAAGGGGTATCTCATCAAAGCGGGTACGATTATCTTTGCGGCATCGGTCATCCTTTGGTTTATGTCGAACTACAACTTCGGTGGTCCGTGCGAGATTGAGGACAGCATCCTCGCGACGCTCGGCGGCTGGATGTCTGCACTCTTTACATTCCACGGCTTTGCAACGTGGGAGGCTGGCGCGGCTGTCCTCTCTGGCATCATGGCGAAGGAAACGGTCGTTGCGACAATCGGCATTCTCTATGGTGTTGCCGATGTCTCGACCGAGGCGGCAGATGCGGTCGATACGGCTTCCACGATGCTTCAGACAGGTATGGGCGCAGCGTTTACAAGCCTTTCTGCGCTTGCCTTCATGGTATTCTCACAGCTCTATACGCCGTGTGTCACGTCACTCGGTACGCTTAGGAAAGAGACGGGCGCGTGGAAATGGGTCGGCTTCTCTGCCGTCTATATGTTCGCGATTGCTTGGCTTGTTTCGCTTCTTGTCTATCAGATCGGTCGGATGCTCGGCTTCTGATGGGAGGATCTGAGGGGGGATTCTTATGGCGACCTATGTTGTCGGCGCATTTGTGGCGGCTGCGCTATTTTTTGCCGTTCGCCATGTCTATCGGAACTTTTGTCTGGGCAGGGAGGACTGCTGCGGCAGCAGCTGCTCGTCCTGTGACGAACCTCCTGCCTGCTGCCATTCATCGGAACAACCGAAAAAATAAGAGAAGCGCGCTCTCTAGGGGGCGCGCTTTTTGCTGTCTACAAGAGCTCATATATGAAGAAATCGCTGAAAAACCCGTCAAGCTCCTGTCCGGAGGAGAAGCAGATATCATTCGTGGGTCTGTGTCTTTCGGATGCGCTGCGCAATTAGAGCGAGTATAGGCAGCTCGATCAGCGGCCCGATGATGAGTGCGAGTATGGTCAGTGGACGATCAGGGAATGCAGCGGCGGCAATCGCAAGGGCCAGAGGCGAGTTGCGTGCGAGCGTGGTGAAGCTGAGTGCCGTGAGGTCTGCCCGCCGAAAGCCCAGACGTACACCGAGCTGACGTACGAGCACGTAGTTGACACTGAAGAAGATCAGCATGACGAGGAGCATATCGGCGAAGAGTTTCGGATGTGCAAACAGTACCGCACTTTCCGATGCAAACATAGCGAGGACGGCAGTCATGAGAAAGCCAAGCTGCAACGTGTCTCCCCATGTGCGAAGATGAGCGATGCTGCGTGCCATAAGCGGGGAGATGCGTCCAAGTGCATTGCTGCACGCCGCAAGTCCCAACGGCAGGAGAAGCACGAACAGAGCACTGCGGACGACCTCCGCGTCGGTTATACGGATGGCATCCCCGTAGAACAGCGCCAGATCGACAGGCAGAAGCAGAATTTGCAGTGCGAGGTTCAGCGGCAAGATCGAGGCACCGAGCACTGTGTTGCCGCGTGCCTGCGCCGTAAAGACGAGATACCAGTCCGTGCATGGTGTCACGAGGAGCATCATCAGCCCAAGCTGCATATCGATGTTCTCACGAAAGAAAAGAAGTCCCAGTCCATAGGAAAAAACGGGTGTCCACAGGAAATTGACTGCGGTGGCGGTCAGTGTGAAGCGGACATTCTGGAACGCCGCACGCAGCTCACTGCCGTCTGCGGAGAGAAAAACAATGTAGAGCAGCGCCATGAGTGCCGGCGTGATGATATGCGAGGCGATCTCGCAGAATGGTGTCATATATCCGAGGCCGATTCCTGCCAGTGCTGCTGCGATGATGAGCAGCGGCTGATATATTGCAGCAAGATTCATCCATTCACCTCCTCTGTAAGAACGTGATTTGCATACGAGAATTTGTTATGGTCGAGCAAATTTGTAACATAAGCGGAGTACAAATTTCCAACGAACGAGTTGGGGCGAGAGGAGGTCTTTAGGGAATCGCTGATAAAATAGACCCTCAGATTGACGTAGATTTTTTCGTCCGATTGAGGAGGCAAACCGGACGCATAGCCAAAGCTATG
>CALALM010000031.1 GCA_937925565.1 uncultured Centipeda sp. | reverse complement strand
AAGCGCGCCGATATGGTCGAGATAGCTGCCCCTTGAACACGCAAGCAGGTTCATCTTTGCCATTTGGTCAAACAAAAGGCGCTGCTGAATTAGTAACGCCTCAACGCCAAGAAGGAATAATCGCAATGGGTCGGCTCGTGCGAGTTTCCGTTCAAGCATTCTCTCCACGATCTCCAAGATGTGAATCTCCATCTCCTCCGGATTGGCATCCACAAACTTCAGATTCTCTAAATTCTTGAGTCCCACTTTTTCACCTCCCTGCGTTATTCGCTGATCTGTATCTTTATTGTCGGGGTCAGTTTTCCGATCTCATCGCCGTTAAATTCGATGGATTCAATTACCGCGCGTGGCTCATAGCGTCGTACGGCGCGGAATATCTCGTTGCTCAGGTGCGCCTTTGCGATATTGATCGGACGGTCAACGACTGTGCCGTCAATTCCGAATTCGCGATCCATCGGTACGGAATATTTGACCGTGGAGATAATCATGCGGACGTTTTGCAGGACTTCCTCGGCGAGCGTCGCAGGGGCAAGATTGAGCGGCGGCATTTCTCCGCCGCTTATCTCGTATGTCATATCACAGCCCTCCTAAAACAGAACCCGCAATGTTGTATGCTTTTCCGTATTTGTTCACGATGCTTTTCTCTTCGACATAGTTGCTGTCATCGTATTCCGTGAGCGTGAGTGCAGGCGTGCATTGGATCAATCGCCCGCCTGCTGTCCAGTAGTGCCCCGTCTCCTTGATGCTGTCGAGCCGCCAATAGCTCTGCATGACAGGCTTGCCGCCGATGATAAGCGGAAACACCGCGCCCGTATCGCGCATGACGCGCAGTTTCTTGAGCTGCTCGGCAACGTCGATTCCGTGTGTCGCGTCGAGGATGATGCTAAATGACAGCTTTTCAAGACCGGGGCCACCGAACTGACTGACGGGCTTTCGCATGAGCAGGTCGTGCTCTGTCCATCGTCCTGCGCTTTCCCGCTCGTAATCCATCGGCGTGATCATGTAGTCGGGCGATACAACAAAGACAACGTCACCCATATAGCCGATATACATAGATCATCACCTCTTTCCTGTGTGGCGTTCTTCACCCGCCGATCGATACGTCTCCGCTGCCCTCTGCTACGCTGCCGCCACAGGATACAGGATCGCCGATGCGCCCTGCCGGGCATCCATTGATGAATACTGTCCCGCTCCCTGCGGCAATGTTTCCGCTGTGCGGTGGGTGTACGGGGCATCCGTGCGCGGGATAACTGTCGCCGACGCGCCCCGCACCCCTGCCGTTGATGTATACGTTCCCGCTGTGGGATGCGAGTCCGCGCGGCGGGCACGCATCATGTCCCGTGTCGTTGTCTCCTTGTCTTGTTGCTGCTGGCATTTCTATTCCTCCTTAGTTCAGATCAATGCGCGGAGCGGTGAGCTTCAGCGACTTTGACGCATGAATCTCTATCGCACCGTTGTTATTTTTGATATAGCTTCCGTCTTTGTAGTGGATGCTGCGCACGCTCGGATCGCTTTCAACGGGCGCATCAGCCTCGCTATAAAACGCGCCGATGACGAACCCCTCGCCGGGGCCTTTCCCTGACGTATTCGGCAAAAGTACGCATAGAACTTGCTCGTCAATCGCAGGCATCCAATAATCCTTAGTGTCCTTCGTGCACCGACTCATAACGGCGAGTTCGGCGGTCGTACGGTCGTCCTTGTCGGGGCGGCGTACGATGACCGTCCCCGGTGTGTTTCCATAGGATGACACCTGCCCGATGAAGATGCACTCCGAAAGCGCAGCACCGCCCGAATCAGTAGCCATCCAGACACCTCCTTATATCAACGCTCGTTGTGTATGACGTTGTGGCGCTGTGCGACACTTTCGTCACGAGATATTTCCCGTCAAATTTCCCGAAATTCTTGAGCAGGAGCGTCGTCCCTGCCGCGAAGTTCGTGTTGCCGATGGTCGAGAAGCTGCCCGTAACTTCCTCCTTGTTTGCCTCGCGCAGCTTTTTCTTTGCGAGGCGTTCCGCCTCGGCAGTGTCCTCCACCTGTTCACGCACAAATAGAATGCGCCCACTCTCCTTGTTCGGTGCAGTGTATTCGCCCTCGATCACCTCCTTTTTCTTGCCCTTCTGGTATTTGACATGGCAGCTCCCATAGGTATCACGCGTCTTTACGCGCATATTGTAGGAGGTCAGCCAACGCAGCGGCATTGTCTTTTCGTCGAGTTCTGCTTTTACGCCGGGTTTGTAGACGGTGATGATCGGCTCTTGCGCTTCGTATTTCGCATCGTCGAAAATGACAATCTGCTCCGCCATGATCTTGAGACTCATGCCGTTATCTTTGCAAATTTTGAGCAAGAACGAGAGATCAGATTCATCCGCTTGCTCTACATGGTCGAGGTTCGGATTTTCGTCGCAATCCCAGAGAAGCGAGAGCCCATTGCGCTCGCAAATATCTGCGGCACATTTCCAGACAGATATTTCTTCCCACGTCTGATTTCTCCGCGTGCCGCGCAGGGTGGACGCGCCGACAACGGATACTGCCTTGATCTGTACCGTGGATGGGAAGCCGACAACTTCCACTTCGTCAATCTCGAATTTCCCCGCGTGAAAAATCGCCTCCCCGTCCTTGAGTGTGATGCGGTTGTAGGTGTGGATGGTGATGTCGAGCATATTGCCCTCACCTTCGGGAAACCAATCCTCCAGCCAGAGCTGCGCCCGATCCTCAAGCGTGAGCGTCACATCGTCCGCCGCATCGGATAGGTTATCCGTGTAGGACATGGATATGAGGTATTTGCTCACATCCTCAGAGATGTCCTTCCCTTCCTCCTCGCCTGCGGGTGTGTATTTGATCTCAATCCACGCCCTGCGCGAGAGCTCCGCGCCCTCGGGGAGCTCTTTCAGCCAATCCTCCAAGGGGTTCTTGTATTCCGCCATCTCCTACCTCCTCCACGGCGGCAGAACGCGCGAGGCTTCGGGCGCAATGGGCGGGCATACGAGCTTTACGCCCGACGGGAAAATGGCGATGTGTGCGAGTGCATCGTTCGCCTCGATCAGCTGCGTCATAGCGACCTCTCTGCCGTAGACTTTGTATGCGATCATGTCCCATGTATCCCCCTGTATGCTTGTGTAGGTATCAGGCATAGGAAAGCCTCCTCTCGTACGCCTTCTGCCGCTTGAGGAGCGTCGGGAACATAGCGATAAGTTCCTGCTTCTGTCGCTCAAGCTCTGCGCGCAGCTGCTCCACAACGCCCGCATCCGCCGCTCCGTCGATGTGGATGGTCGGATTGTAGTTGATGGTAACGCCGCCGCTCGGCGGCAGTGCGCTGACAGCGGGACGCTGCGCGCTTATTGGCGACTGTGGGAGCTTGCTCATGACAGGACTCGGTGGGACGAGTACAAGCTGAGGCTGCGCCGCCATCACCTGTGCCGCCGCCTGTGGAATTTCCTGCGGCACGGATTTTATGAACGGAACAGCTTGCGCCGCCTGTTTAGGCAGAAGCCCGAGCATTTCGCCTGTCTGCCTCCACAGATTCGCCGCGCGTGCGCTGCCGTCAATTGGGATTGCTGCCTCAGCGGAATCCTCCGCAAAGGTTGTGAGGAATGCCCCTCTCTGATAGATACCGCCGCGATGGCATCGACACCGACCGTGAAGCCGCCCGAAAAACTCGCCTTGATATTCTCCCATGCTCCGCTGAGCGTGTTTGAAATCGCGTCTGGTATCTGACTGATCCAGTTCATAACGGCATTATACGCATCGCTTGCCCTGCGCCGCACCGCCACCGCAGGCTTTGATATCGCCCAAAC